>JAFLUL010000045.1 GCA_022508845.1 Oscillospiraceae bacterium
AAGCATCGCATGCGGCGTTGAAAGCGTCGCGGTTTGTTGGATATTCATATTCCTATTTAACGCTGTCGGCTCCGCAGTTCTGTTCAAGGTATTTAAGTCCGTCAAACACCTTAAGGTGAGGCTCAAGAGTTAAGAAGCGGTTACCCTCTTTCTTACTGAAACGCCGCAGAAGCTCTGCAATATTTCCGTCTCCCTTGCCGCAGGGAACAACAAAACCGTCGGACATACGGCAGTCCTTAACGTGCATATATTCAATATGGTTTTTAAGCTTTTCGTAAGCGGGGAGAATCTCAACCCCGCACTGTATAAAGTTTGCGGGATCAAAAATGCCCTTAATTTTTCCCTCAAATGTTGTTAAAATATCAAGGCAGCGCTCGTCAGTGTCGCCGTAAATGCCCTTTTCATTTTCGTGGCAGCACCAAACGTCGCTTTTCCTCGCGTAGTCCGCCATAATTTCAAGTCTTTCAAACACCTCGTCGCGGAAAACAGCGGGGTTTTCGTTTTCGGGCATATAAAAGCTGAACATTCTTATGTTTTTAGTTCCTAAAATTCCCGCGTTTTCAACGCACTGCTTAAATTCCTCAAAGTGCGGCTTGAAATCGTCGCGAATTTCTATCTTGCCGAAATATGATCCAATTGACGAAACTCCTATACCGTTTTCATCAAGAACCTTTTTAAGCGCCTTTGCCTGCTCTGAAGAAAAAGACGAAATATTTCCCTCGTCAAGGCCTCTTGGCTCAATGTGGGTAAGGCCGTTTGCCTTGAGAGCGTCTATCTGACTTAATATGCCGCCTCCGGCTTCATCGGCGAAGGCGGAAAGAATAAAGTTTGCCATAATCTTTTTTACCTTTCAGTTAGTTTTTGATTAGATTTTTATACAGTTTTATATATTCATTCGCGCTCTTTCCCCAGCTGTTGTCGCATTCCATAGCGCGTTTTCTGAGAATTGCCCAGCCTTCGGTGTCGGCAAAGCCGTGAACTGCGCGGCGAATGGCGTGGAGCATATCGTGGGCGTTGTAGTCCTCGAAAACAAAGCCGTTGCCTTCGTTCATACCTGAATCCTGAACAGTGTCTTTAAGTCCGCCTGTTGCGCGGACAACGGGAATGGAGCCGTATCGGAGAGCAAACATCTGGCTGAGTCCGCAGGGTTCGCTCTTTGACGGCATAAGGAAAATATCGCTGCCGGCATACATACGGGATGCGAGAGCGGAATTAAACGCTATTTTAACTCCGAGTTTATCGGGATATTTTGCAGCAAGATCGTTGAAGAAGGTCTCATACTGCCATTCGCCGGTTCCGAGAACCGCAACCTGAACGTTTTCGGTTGTTAAAAGCTCTTCAAGCACGCATTTAACAAGGTCAAAGCCCTTGTGGGCAACAAGGCGCGATACCATTGCTATAACGGGAACGTCCGGATTTTCGGGAAGTCCCAGCTCTTTTTGAAGAGCAGCCTTGCAAACTGCCTTATTCTGAGGTTCCTCTGCGGAAAAATTCGCAGGAAGAGCAGGATCGGCTGCAGGGTCGTTTGATACGGTGTCAATACCGTTCAATATACCCTTGAGCTTCCATTTCCGCTCGTTTAGTATGGAATCAAGCCCGTAGGCATACCAAGGATCGAGAATTTCTCCCGCATAGGTCGGGCTAACGGTTGTAACCGCGTTTGAACATTCTATCCCGCCCTTCATAAAGTTTATGCAGCCGTCGTTTTCGAGAAGTGGCGCGTCTTCCTCGGAAAATCCCGCAACATCGCCCAAAACCTCACGGCCGTATTTGCCCTGATACTGAATATTGTGTATGGTGAAAACCGTTTTTATGTTTTCAAAGCCCTCGCGTCTGGCGTAGTAGCGCGAATAGTAAACGGGAACAAGAGCCGTTTGCCAGTCGTTGCAGTTAATAACGTCCGGCTTAAAATCAATATGCGGAATAATTTCAAGAACGGCGCGTGAGAAAAACGCAAAGCGCTCTGCGTCGTCATAGTGGCCGTAGATTCCCTGACGCTTGAAATAATACTGATTGTCTATAAAATAATAGATAACTCCGTTATATTTTGCTTCAAAAATACCGCAGTATTGCCGTCTCCACGAAACGGGAACGGTTATGTGGGTTATGAATTTCATATTGTCCTTAAACTGCTGAGGTATGCCCTCATAAAGCGGCATAACAACTCTGCAGCCTATAAGTCGGCGCCTTAAAGCAACGGGCAGGCTCCCCGCAACATCTCCGAGTCCTCCGCTTGCTATAAACGGCTTAGCCTCGCTTACGGCATATAATACCTTCATATCTGAATCTCCTTTCCGATATAAACAGGATAAGTGTCCGCGCCGGAAATGCTTCGGCGGGAGCGAATGCTTACCGATTTATCCGCTATAACATAGTTCATCGTTGCCGCCTCGCCAACAAAGCAGTTTGGCATAAGTATGCTGTTTTTTATAACCGCGTCCTTCTCAATGCGGCAGCCTCTGAACAAAATGCAGTTTTCAACCTCGCCGTCAATTATGCAGCCGTCGGCAATAAGCGAGCTTCTGACATCGCTGCCAAGACCGTAAACGGCGGGCATATCCTCATATGTCTTGGTGTAAACAGGGCGCGATGCAGGGAAAAGGCTGTCAAAATTATTCCGATCCAAAAGAGCGAAATTAGCCTTGAAGTAGCTGTCAAGCGAGTCCATTACGGCAGTAAAGCCCGGAAGTTTATATTCACAGAACTTGAATCTGTTCAGATTCTTAAGCAGAATCCCCTTTTCAAACGAGGTTTCTCCGGTTGAAAAGGCCTCTCTTGCAAGTCTTTCAAGCAAAGCCTTTTTCATAAGCGATGCCCTTAAAATATATTTTCCGTTCGTATCGTCGGGAGTTGCCAAACGCAGTTTTGTAATTCTGCCGTTTTCTGTTTCTTCAATTACGGGCTGATTTTCAAATTGCGGGATTCTTCCTTCAACCGAGAGCAGAGTTATATCGGCCCCGCTTTTTTCGTGGAAATCAAAAACATCTTTCAAATCCAAATTGGCAACATAGGAGCAGGTGGACATAAAAACATATTCCTCGCCCGATTTTGCCAAAAAGTTCATAACGTTTTTAAGCGCTCCGAGCTCGCCCATATTATAGTTTGATATAGCTTCGGAATTAAATGGCGGAAGGAGATAAAGTCCATCGTTTTTTCTTGCAAGATCCCAGGGCTTCCCCGAGCCGATGTGATCCATAAGCGACTGATAATTGCTGTTTGTGATAACTCCGACTTTGCCCATGCCGGCATTGACCATATTTGAAAGTGTAAAGTCAACAAGTCTGTAGCCGCCGCCAAACGGCACACTTGCCACCGAGCGAATTCCCGTGATGTCGTTCAGAGTGCCTTCATCAACATTTGCAAATATAAGTCCAACAACATTTTTACCTCTCATTTTGTTTCCCCCTCTCTGACATCCTCTTCAATCATAGTATTTGCGCTCACTTTGGCGTTTTTGCCAACGGTTACATCGCTGCCTATAACGGCAACGCCCCATTTTGAAAGATCCTCTATCTGCTCGGGATCCTCGCCCACTACCGCGCCGCTTTTTATAACAGCGTTTTCGGCTATCATAGCGTATTGAACCGTTGCCCCCTCTTCTATGACCGCGCCGGGCATAACAATTGAATATTTAACGGCGGCGTTTTCGGCAACCTTTACGTTTGAAAACAGAACGGAATAGTCTATCTCGCCTTCTATTACGCTTCCGCCCGAGATAAGAGAATTCTGTACCTTTGCGTCGGGGGAAACATAGTGGGGCGGGAGGGCGCCGTTTTTGCAGTAGATCTGCCAGGTGGTATCGCTGAGGTCAATATTTACCTTCGGATTGAGCAGGTCAAGGTTCGCTTCCCAAAGGCTGTCTATTGTTCCAACATCCTTCCAGTAGCCGTCAAAGCGGTAGGCATACATTTTTTCGCCTGCGCCGTGCATTGCGGGAATAACGTTTTTGCCGAAGTCGTTTGATGAATCCGGATCGTTTTCGTCGGCTATGAGATATTCGCGCAGTTTTTTCCAGGTGAACATATAAACGCCCATGCTCGCTTTGTTGCTCTTGGGATTTTTGGGCTTTTCCTCAAACGCGGTTATCGCTCCGTCGTCGTCAACGAACATAAGTCCGAAGCGGGAAGCCTCCTCCCACGGTACCTCGAGCATAGCTATTGTGCAGGCAGCGTTCTTTTCTTTATGGAATTGCAGCATTTTGTTGTAGTCCATTTTATAGATGTGGTCGCCTGAGAGCACCGCCACATACTCGGGGTCGTAGCGGTCGATAAAGTTTATGTTTTGATAAATTGCGTTTGCCGTGCCCTTATACCACTCGGTTCCCTTTATCTGCTGATAAGGGGAGAGAATATGAACGCCCCCGCCGTTTCTGTCCAGATCCCAGGGCTGTCCGTTGCCTATATAGTCGTTAAGCTCCAGCGGCTGATACTGTGTTAAAACGCCAACGGTGTAAATTCCCGAGTTTACGCAGTTTGAAAGAGGGAAGTCAATTATGCGGTATTTTCCGCCGTAGGGTACGGCAGGTTTCGCTATGTTTTTTGTAAGTATGCCGAGTCTGCTGCCTTGCCCGCCGGCAAGGAGCATGGCAAGTGTTTCTGTTTTTGCCATTTTACCTCTCCTTTTCGGTTTTAATAAATTTTCTTATTTTTTATACGGTGTGTATTTCAGATATACGCAAGAAAGGCCGGGCAGGTCGATGCTGAACGAATATTCCTTTCCGTGCATAGGCTCTTTTTTTGTGTATATTCTTTTGCCCTTATATTCGCCGTTTCCGCCGTATTCCTTTTCATCGGAACAAAGCTGGCCGGTTAGAACTCCGCGGCAGGGAACGCCGATAGCATAGCCCTTGCGCTCAACCGGAGTAAAATTGCATATGCAGATAATGCTCTCTTCGTTTTCGTTTTTTCTTTCAAACGCAACAACTGAGTTTATATTGTCGTCCGGAACAAGCCAACTGAAGCCCTCCCAGGAATAGTCTATCTCCCACAGGGGCGAGTTTTGTTTATAGTATTTATTTAAATCCTTAACGAATTTGTGAAGTCCGCTGTGGCTTTCGTAATCGAGAAGGAACCAGTCAAGCTCCTTTTTTTCGTCCCATTCTATAAACTGGCCGAACTCCTGCCCCATAAACAGCAGTTTTTTCCCGGGGTGAGCATACATATATCCGAGAAATGCCTTCATACCCCTGAATTTTTCTTCATAGCTGCCGGGCATTTTATCAATAAGCGAATGCTTCCCGTGGACTACCTCATCGTGGGATATGGGAAGAACAAAGTTTTCGGAAAACGCGTAAAACAGGGAGAACGTTACGAGATCGTGGTTATATTTTCTTGAAAGTCCGTCCAGAGCCGAATAGCGGAGCATATCGTTCATCCAGCCCATATTCCATTTGAAGTTAAAGCCTAAGCCTCCGGAAGAAGCGGGACGGGTAACAAGCGGCCAGGCGGTGCTCTCCTCCGCTATCATAAGAGCTTTGGGATAATCGCGAAAGATGCTTTCATTTAGGTATCTTAAAAACGAAACAGCCTCAAGGTTTTCTCTGCCGCCGTAGATATTCGGCCTCCATCCGCCGTTCTGCCGTCCGTAGTCGAGATAGAGCATAGAGGCAACCGCGTCAACCCTCAGTCCGTCAATATGGTATTTATCAAACCAGAAGTGAGCCGAGGAGGTCAGAAAGCTCACGACCTCGTTTTTGCCGTAGTCAAAAACTCTTGTGCCCCAGTCCTTATGCTCGTTTTTCAGATCATCGGAATATTCATAAAGCCTTGTTCCGTCAAATTCATAAAGTCCGTGGGCGTCCTTTGGGAAGTGAGCCGGAACCCAGTCGAGAATAACGCCTATTCCGGCTGCATGGAGCTTGTCAACAAAATACATAAAATCGTGGGGCGTGCCGAAGCGGGAGGTAACTGAAAAATATCCCGTAACCTGATATCCCCAGGAACCGTCAAACGGATGCTCCATAACCGGGAGCAGTTCAACGTGAGTGTAGTTCATCTCCTTTAGATATTCAGAGAGCGCGTCCGCCATATCTCTGTAAGAATATGGATTTAAGTCGCTGTGGCGCTTCCAGGAGCCCAAATGAAGCTCATATATGTTCATAGGAGAAGCATATATATTCTTTTTTTCAAGCTTTTTATAGTATTTGCCGTCAGTCCACCGAAATCCTTCAATATCGTAAAACTTTGATGCGTTCGCAGGGCGGGTCTCGCTGTGGAACGCAAAGGGGTCCGCCTTCATCCGCTTTTTTCCGTCCGCTCCGGTAACGCAGTATTTATATGAGTCATACTGCTTTATTCCCGAAACGAAAATTTCCCACGTTCCGTCGTCAAGCCTTGTCATAATATGACTGTCTTCATTCCAGCCGTTAAATTCGCCCGTGAGCGAAACGCATTCGGCGTTCGGAGCCCACACTCTGAAAACGGCTCCGTCATCTCTCGTATGCGAGCCGAAATATTCATATGCGCAGTTGTTTGTTCCCTGATGAAAGAGATACAGCGGCACTTCGTTTTCGTTTGCTTTTGTTTTTTTCATAAAATTACCCTTTTTAACTCTTTTTAATAGTTTAGCAAATATTTTTTTCGTTTTCAATAGGCTTTTTGACTATCTTGTTAGAAAGCTCTTTGGTCATTTTTTACAAAATTTAGGCAAATTGCACAAATGCAATATTTTGTTGACTTATTTTTACAATAGTGTTATACTTATTTTATATTATTAGTATCGGAGGCAGCAATATGAAAAACAAGATAAAAAAACTGACAGCCCTAACCCTCTGCTTTATGCTTCTCTTCGGTGTGTCATCGGCGAGCGCATCGGCAGACACGGTTAAAAGAGTATCGGTTTCTATGTACGGTGACGGCGCTGCCGGCAGAGGCTTTTGCTGGTATACGCTTGAAAACGGCGGGAGCGACGTCCAGATAGTTAAGTCATCCGAGTTTGACGGCAGCTTTGATAACGCCGAATGTTATTCCGGCACCGCCACTCTCTACCGCGGACAGTATTCCCACCAGACTGCGGTAACCGATCTTGAACCGGGAACAGAATATACTTACCGCGTAGGTGACGCGGAGAAGGATATGTGGAGCGATGTTTGCACCTTCGTTACCGACGATAAGGACAACAGCTTTTCGTTTGTAACCATAGCCGATGTTCAGGCGAGCAGCGATGAAAACTTTGCCCACGCTTCCTTAACCCTTAAGGGGGCGCTCGAAACACTTCCCGGAGCGGAGTTTATTGTTAACCTCGGCGACTATGTTAACGACAACACAAACGATGAATGGGATTGGTATTTCAGCAATTTTGCGTTCGCAAACAATAAATATACAGGCGTTCCGGTTGCGGGCAACCACGACGGCAACATAACGAACAAGCTCAATACTTATAATTTTACAAATACGTTCTGTCTCGATAAATCCAAAAACCATTCGCTTGAGGGAGTTTATTATTCGTTTGATTACGGTAACGCTCATTTTGTTGTACTCAATACAAACGATATGTATCCTATGAGTCAGGCTCAGAGAAACTGGCTTATAAACGAGATGACAAACTCCGATGCTATGTGGAAGATAGTGCTTATGCACCGTTCTCTCTATTCAGCGGGTAAAAATATAAACAAGCCCGACACCATTATTATGAGAAATGTTTTGCTCCCGATAATTGACGAGCTTGATATCGACCTTGTTATTTCCGGTCACGATCATATGTATCTGCGCACAACCCAGGTTTACGGCGATAAGAGTGTAGAGAACGTTGAATATGTTACCGAGTATTTTAACGGCGAGGAAAAAACCTTTGCTCTCGATCCCGAGGGAACCGTTTACGCTCTCCCCTCAACCGCGGGAACAAAGCGCTATACGGTTAATGAAAACGCCATAGACCCCATAAACGAAGTGGCGGCGGTTGAATTCAGCACAAGAGATATGGGCGGTTGCTTTGCAACAACCGAAATAGACGGCGGAAAGCTCCTTTATAAAGCCTATGTTGTTGATGACGACACAAACGAAATAACCCAGGTCGACGAATATGCAATAATGAAAACCGCCCCGGGAAACACAACGCCTACAAACCTTGACGATTCAATGAGCGCGTCCGCAAGCGCATTTTTGACCGATTTTATATCGGCTGTTGCGGGAATGCTTATGGCGTATATCAAGCTGATTATTCAGGTTATAATTAAATAAAACTATGTTTGATTTTAATGAAAGCATAATTAACAACGCCGCCGGGAAAACGCTCATTTGCGCCCACCGCGGCGTTTCCGGCGGTAATATACCCTGTAACACTCTTGCCGCCTTTTCGGCCGCTCTTATGCAGGGAGCCGATATGATAGAGCTTGACGTAACAAAAAGCCGGGACGGAAGATTTTTTGTTTTTCATCCCGGAAAAGAGCGCGCTCATCTTGGAAAGCACAGAGTTATCTCCGCTATGAGAGGAGACTGCGTTAAAAAACTGCGCTTCATAAATATTGATAACGATAAAACCCAGTTTTGCGTAAACGAGCTTTGCGAAGTTCTTGATTATCTCAGGGGAAAGTGCTATATAAATGTTGATAAATTCTGGACGGATATTCCCGGCATAAGCAAGGAGATAAGAAGAGCGGGAGTGGAAAAGCAGGTGGTTGTTAAAACTGAGCTTAAGGATAAATATCTTAAGCCCCTTAAAGAATGCGCCGCCGATATGATGTTTATGCCCGTTATTGATAATGAAGATAATGTTACCGATATGCTTAAAAGCACCGGGATAAACTGCATAGGCGCGGAGGTCCTTTTTGAAAATGAGAACGCTCCGGTTGCCTCATATGAATATATCAGCTCAATGCATAAAAAGGGAATGCTTCTCTTTGTTAACGCCGAAGTGTTTTATTATAAAACCGTTCTCAGCGCCGGGCATAACGATGATGTTTCCGTTACCGACGACCCGGAAAAGGGCTGGGGATGGCTTATAGACAGAGGCTTTGACATTATCCAGACCGACTGGTGCGGCGCGCTGAAAATCTTTACGGAAAACCGAAAAAAGCAATAAAATAAGGGTTGGTGAGCAGAGAAGATGAAATGTCCTAAATGCGGGGGAGAGATCCCTTTTTATAATCTGAAACCCAACTGTATGCATTGCGGCGTGAATATAATGTTCTATACGCAAAATGAAGGGCTGTCGCGTGACGCAAAGCGCACCGAGCTTGAGGGGGCTGCCGCCAGAATGATAATAGCCCGCGTTAAAGCGGCGTTTATCGGCAGCAAGCTTGCCATAGCCCGGCTTGTATTGATTTTTGTTTCAATAGCTGCGCTTTTGGTTCCCTTCGGCGGGGTCAGCTTTAATATTTCGTTTTTCAGCGAAACGCTCTCGGTTGGAATAATAGGAATTATTAAGGCGGTAACAGGCGGACTCCTGCTGAATATCTTTGATTTCTTAAAAAGCTCTCTGCTCGGCAGCGCGGTGCTTGCCGCGGTAATAGATTTAGTGTGTTTTGCCGTGATAGTTGTTATTATCGCGCTTATTCTTCTTTTTTATTTTTTGAGCTTTGTAAACCTTACAAAATTTACAAAACTTATAAAAAACACTTCGCTTGGCGGGATTATTGCAGGAGTTTTGGCTCAGACGGCGTGTGTTATAATAAAATTTACTGCTTCAGGCAGTGAGCTTGCGTCAGCGTATTTCGGCTTTGGAGGTCTGGCGTGTGCCGCTGCTTTTTTTGCGCTGTTTTTGATAAATCGGGCAATGCTTAAAAAGGGTATAGAACCCGGTTATAGCGAAAACGATATAAAACGCAGAGAAATGCTTCGTTTGGTGCGCTCGGGTGAAGTTAACCTTGACGATCTTCCTCTTCCCGTGTTTGAAAGCGAGGAAGAGCGAAAGGAACGTCTCAGCGCGCTTTATGAGGCGCTCAAAGCAGAAGAGGAGGGCAAGGAGCTATGAGCAAATCCAAAAAGAACCGTTCTAAAGTTTTTCTTCTTTTGCTTGCCGTTGTTTTGCTGATAGGCGCGTGTTTCGGAAGCGTTGGGCTTTATGTTAAATTTGAACTGGGAAAGCCCAAATTTGAGCTTCCTGAAACAGCTCAGTCCGTTTCGGCTCTACCCGAAACTCAGGGAGAAGTATATAACTATATTTCAGGGCTTTGTGAAAAGGTGTACGGAGCTGATAATATAGAAGAAAGCGTTAAAACCGAGGTGGGCGGGCTTGACGGAGATCTCAAAACCCCGTTTTCAAACAGCGATAACGCCGTTTTTAAATACATAATAAATAACGCCTCCGGAACTTTCAGCGGCCTATATAGGGAATATGACGGCGTTAAAGTTTCCGATGCTGAAAATCCGCCGCAGCTTTTATGGAGCGAAAGTCTTTTAACCGATTGGTCGGCTTCGTGGGGAGCGTATAACGATGCGGGTGAATTTGTTGATGATGACCGTTATTTTATTCATCTTTCCTTTGATCCGGCCGAAAATGAGTATAACGCAGATGTTCTCAGCGAAATAACGAAGCTGCTCTCTCCCGATCTGATAATTGAAAACGCGGAAGTTGAAACTAAAGAGCTTCAGGTGGATTTTGAAATTGACCGTTTTACCGACCATATTTTACACGTTAACATAACAAGGCGCTATGAAGTGGGGCTCAGTGTTAATTTTTCCGAAAAATATGCGGCTCTTTTCAGCAACAATGAATCCTCGGCTCTGATAACTCTGCCCTATAAAACAAACGAAATAATAAGCTTTAATTATTACGGCGCGTATTTTACTAAGCCCTGTATAGCGGTGAAGAAGGGCGATGTTGAAACTCTTCCTGCTTCAGTCACGGTGAAAAATGACGCTTCAAAAGAAGATTATGAGCTTATTTTTGAAGTATCCGATCCGCAGGTAATTGAAATTGATGAGGACGGAGTTATGAGCGTTCTCAAGAATTCCGACAGCAGCGTTAATGTTACTATGACTCTTGTTTATGAAGGGCATACCTATACTGATGATTTAACGGTTTATATAACGGAACTCGAGGTGGAAACAGATGGCTGATAACAAAAATGAAGCTCGCTCTCCTGCTGTTATAGACGATAAAAAGCTGAACAGCAATGTTTACCGCAGCTATAACTACGTTGGAACAAAGGAAACCATCGCATATCTGTTTAACGACTTTTCAAATTCGTTTAATATAAACAGTTATAAAACGAGATATATCTGGGATGTTGTTAAGATAGATTTCGGGGTTTCGGCCGTTGTTGAATTATTCACAGGTGCGTGGGATATAATTAACGATACTTTTATTTCCGCTATAGTTGACAACACCAGAACGCGCATCGGTAAATTCCGCCCCTATCTCATTCTCTTTCAGATACCGATGTCGATCATCGGTCTGCTGTATTGGTTTTTGCCGTATTTTTTCCCGAATACCGCAGGAACCTTTATCCCGAAGCTCATCTTCTATTTTATTTTTAATGTTATAACCGAAACCGGAGGAACCTTCACCAGCGTTGCCAAGAGCGGATATATGTCCACCATAACGCCGAATCCGAATGAGCGCGTTCGGCTTATAACTCTTGCCGAGCTTTTAACGGGGTATATGGGAGAAGATATCCCCGGATATGTATTCGGATTTTTATACGATCTTGTTTCAACCGGAAAGCTGAAGATCCCGATGCGGCGGATCTTTATGGGTATGGGAGTTTCAACGGCAGTTGTTTCCTCTGTTTTCACATTCTGGTTCTTCATGGTGTCAAAGGAGAGAGTTCCTCAGTCTCTCGAGCACCCTGATATAAAGGCGGGCTTTAAGGCGATCTTTACAAACTATCCCGTTTTGCTTATGACGCTTTCCGATTTTCTTGCCGGCTTCGGTATTGGAACCGACCAGCAGAACTACTGGATAGACGTTTTCGGCGGAAATAATATGATAAACACGATAAAAGCCCTTGTAAGCGGAATTTCGGGACCTGTTGGAAGCATAAGCTATGCCTTTGTTAAACCCTTAAGAAAGCGTTTTTCATCAAAGTTTATCTGGGTTGGCTCCGATATGTACGGCGATGCTCTGAGCGTTGGCTTCTTTATCGCGGGATATATAAATAAAAATTATCTGAAATTGGGACCGATGCTCATTGCCTATGGCTTCAGCGAATTTTTCCAAAAGCTGCTTTTCGGCGTTAATAAGGTAATAAACGCCGATCTCTGGAATGAAGCTATGGACTACTGCGAATGGAAAAACGGCTATCGAATGGAGGCAACAACAGGAGTTGCAAAAAGCCTTGTAACAAAGCTTCAAAGCGTTTTTATGACCTCCATAAGAAGTATTGTTATGAAAAAAATAGGCTATGTTCAGGGGCTTAAAATAGGAACGCAGGACGAAAAAACAAAGTTCTGGCTGTTCGCTCTCAGCACGGTGGTTCCCTTTGCAACAAGCATTTTAGGCATAGTTCCGAAAATGCTCTGGCCTATAAATAAAAAGAGGAGAGCGCAGATGTATTATGAGCTTTCCGAGCGCAGAAGCAAAATGATAAACGATTATGTTGACAGCGTTAATGATGAGCCCTGAAAAAATTGATAAATAATATAGGGGCTGTAAAAAGTTCAGGCAAAAAAACTGCAATCTCAGAAAATGAGGTTGCAGTTTTTTGAGATATTATTTACTTTATTTATCACGAGAGGATTTGTAACACATATCAGCTGAAAATGCCGACGGAATTTTCAAAAGTAAACCGCCTGTTTACCTGTGCGGACAATCATTTTATCGCAAAAAATTATAATTTTAAAAATATTTTTTTTAGTTAAACCATTTAGAAAAATTACGTTCACATTATTATAAGATGTAGAGTGAAGTCCTGCAAAGCTCAACGCTCAGATAAATCGCATCAATTCAATTTTTCCGTTGCTTCCGGTCAGTTTGCCGTTTTCCATGGTCTGATCTTCTTTATCTTGCATCATTATCAGTTATTATATTACAATATCCAAAGCTGTTTGTTAAGCAAAGATAATTGTGACGGGGGAGATGATATTTTCCTGTTTCGGCTGTTGCAACAAACCGGCTGAAGAACATCGTCAAGGCTGATTTTTCTCGCTTAAGCTCCTTATAAATCCCTTCTTTTTCCTATGTTCCCTCGCCGTTATTAACTTTATTAAGAAAAAAATTTCCCGCCAAAACCGCAATCAGTATGAGCTATCCTGTTTTTTAATAAAACAGTCAAACTGCAAAAATAGGAAGTTTTATTGCATAAATAAAATTGATTTTGCTCTTTAAATATGATAAATTATTTCTAAACGTTTTTTATTCAAAAAGGGAGTGAGTCAAATTGAAATTGCTGTTTTTGATAGGCGACGGGGCAGTTGGAAAAATGACCGTCGGACAAGAGCTTATGAAGATAACGGAGCTGAGACTGTTTCATAATCATATGTCAATTGAGCCGGTTCTGGAGATTTTCGGTTCCTTTAACGGAAATGCAATCCGCAGAATGAGAGAAATGATCTTTGAGGAATTTGCTGCTTCCGATAACTACGGTATGATCTTCACCTACATGTGGGCGTTTGACTGTCAGTCCGATTGGGATTATATTGAACACGTAAAGGATATTTTTCGTCCTTACGGAACACAGTTTTATTATGCTGAGCTGGTTGCCCCGCAGGAGATTCGCCTGCAGCGCAACCGCACCGAAAACAGGTTGAAACATAAGGCTTCAAAAAGGGATATTGAAATTTCCGACAAAAGGATCATAAGCGTTGATAGAGAATATCGCTGTGTGAGTTTTGACGGAGAAATCCCGTTTGAAAATTATATTAAGATAGATAATTCCGAGCTTTCCGCCGCAGAGGCTGCCAAAATCATAAAAGAGAGCTTTAACCTATGAGAGATTTTATTTCAAAAGAGCCGATAAACAAGGGCTGGTCGGGCGATAAAAAATACTGCGTTACCGCCCCGAACTCAGAAAAATATTTGCTCCGGATAACGCCTAAAGAAAAGGCCGCCAACCGCGCGAACTGTTTTCGTATGCAAACGGAAATAGCGGCACTCGGCGTGCCGATGTGCAGGCCGCTTGAATACGGCGAATGTGATGAGGGAATATATATTCTGCAAAGCTGGATAGAAGGCAGGGACGCTGAAGAGGTTATCCCAACGCTCTCTTCATCCGAGCAGTATGCCTATGGCATAAAAGCAGGAAACATTCTTAAAAAAATTCATTCGGTTCCCGCTCCTCGGGATTTAACCGGGTGGGAAACGCGCTTTAACGCGAAAATTGACCGGAAGATAAAAATGTATTCCGAATGCCCCGTTAAATTTGAGGGTGATGCGGATGTTTTGCAATATATTGAACAAAATCGGTATCTTCTTAAAAACCGTCCGCAGAGTTTTCAGCACGGGGATTATCATATCGGCAATATGATGATAGATAAAAACGGCGAACTGAATATAATAGATTTTGACCGCTATGACTTCGGAGATCCTTGGGAGGAATTTAACCGCATCGTCTGGTGCGCGCAGGTTGCTCCGCCGTTCGCTTCGGGTATAGTTGACGGCTATTTTGAAAACAGTGTTCCTTTAGAGTTTTGGAAGCTGCTTGCCCTGTATATTTGCAGTAATACCCTCTCTTCCGTTCCGTGGGCTATTCCGTTCGGAGAAAAAGAGGTTAAAACAATGCTGAATCAGGCAAAGGATGTTTTAGCCTGGTATAATAATATGCAAACCGCTATTCCGAGCTGGTATACGGAATTTCCTGTTTTAACGCCCGTAGCTAAAGAGGATATTTCCCTGTTTTCCGGTACGGGCTATGAAAATATGTCCGCGGATGCAAAAAACCAAATGGTTAATGACTCCATTAAAAAACAATACAAGGACGGAAACTATTTTGAAGTTTTTTCCGTTCGTTTCGGTGAAAATGTTGTAGGTTTTGTTTCGCTCTATTCCAAAAAGAAAGGTGAAGTCAGCATTGGACTTGATATAAGAAAGCCTTATCGCAGCCGAGGTTATGGTACCCGCTCTGCGGAGGCTATTTCGTTGCTACTGAAAGAAAAGGGATTTTCTTATGTTTGCGATAGTGTAAGAACCGATAATGAAGCCAGCGTCCGCCTGCATAAAAAGCTCGGATTTTCTTGCGTTGACAAATATACCGCCGAAAAAGGCGCAAGCGTTTTTGTTTTTAGGAAAAACCTCCGGAATAAGGAATAATTGAGGAAAATGTATGGAATTGAAAAAAAGCATTGACAAGATGGTTGCCGCGATAGTTGATATTATATCCTCTGAAAACCCCGCTGTATATCTTTACGGCTCTGCCGTGCTTAATGATTTTAGGCTCGGTTGGAGCGATATTGATATTTTGGTTTTGACCGAAAAGCAAATCAGCGCCGAGCAGGCGGAAAAGCTTTTGTATATGCGGCAGGTTTTATCTCAGAAAGAACCCGAAAATCCGCATTACCGCCTGTTTGAAGGCGGAATATTGAGCCTGAACGCTTTTTTGAATGATACTGCGGATACGGTTGTTTACTGGGGAACTTCCGGTGAACGGATAACGCAGCATTATGCATTTAACAGCCTTTGCAGAGCTCAGCTTTTGGATAATGGCATACTGCTGTACGGAAATGACATCCGCGCTCAGATAAAACGCCCTTCTTATGATGATATACGCGCGGATGTTGAACTGCATTATGAAACTATCCGCAAATACGGAAGTAAAACAGGAAAAAGCCTATATTCTTTTGGCTGGCTTCTGGATATTTCCCGCTGTATTTTCACCCTCAGGACAGGGGAAATTATCGCTAAAACCGATGCAGCCGGGTGGGCCCTGAAAAACGGGCTTTGTCCTGTAACCGATGCTCTTCAAACTGCGCTGCAGGTGCGAAATGATCCTGAAGCATTTTCTAAAGACGCAAATCTAAAAAATTATGCCGAAAATCTCGGAGAGGCTATACAAAAGTATGCTGACGAACTTGAACGTGAATTATATAGAATTCCGCATAAGGTGCTGGGAGAGCGAGATGAGGCTTTGACATACATTTCCCGCTCCGGTGCGTATCTTATCCCCGTTTGTGACGGCAAAATTGCGGTCGTTCAAACCGAAAAGGGCTTGTTTTTGCTCGGCGGAGGATATGAGGAGGGCGAGAGTGACGCTGAATGCATACAGCGCGAGGTTCTTGAGGAAGCCGGCTTAGCGTCAACCCCGGGCAGTTTTCTCTGTTCTGCCGAAAGCTATACTTCTCATTATATTCTCGGCGCGTTTCACCCTATCCAGAGTTATTATGCGGGCACATTGGGAGAAAAAATATGCGAACCGAAAGAGACGGATCATAAGCTTATTTGGTTGAGTCCGGAAGAGCTTAAAGGAAGGCTTTATGCCGATTTGCAAAATTGGGCGATAGAGGTTTATACTAACGTATGATTATTTTAATTACAGGCGCGTCGCACACCGGAAAAACGCTGCTCTCGCAAAGATTGCTTGAAAAATATCAATATCCGTATATCTCTATGGATCATATAAAAATGGGGCTTATACGCAGCGGGAATACTGAGCTTACTCCGTATGACGACGATAAAATGACAGCTTATCTCTGGCCGATAATCCGCGAGATAATTAAAACCGCGATAGAAAATGAGCAAAATCTTATAGTGGAGGGATGCTATGTTCCCGCTGATTGGGAGATTGATTTTTCTCCGGAATATCGCTTCAAAATAAAATTTTATTGTCTTGTTATGTCTGAAAGCTATATTCGCTCCCATTTTGATGAAATAAAAAACCACGCCTGCGCTATTGAGCAGCGCGGCGCGGACAGCGATTTTGATATAAATTTTGCGATAGAGGATAATAAAAGATATCTTTTAGATTTCGGAAAGAATAAAGAAAGTCTGATCTTATTCAATGATAACTATAATTTAGAGGAATATTTCAATGTCAAATAAGAATCTGCATAAAGTTAATATTCTGCTTGAGGGTTATGATATAGACGCTTTGTGGCTATACGGAGATTTAAAAGAGTATGTCAGCCCCGAAAGCAAGGTTGCAATTATCGCCTTTTCGTTCCGTGATGAGAAAGTGAGATCCGCTGATGATTGGGAAAAGCTTTTCAGCCGCGAGCAGGGATGTTATTACGGCGGAATAGTTAATTCACTTAAGGCATACGGCCTTAATGAAGAGCAGATAAGCTTTATTAACTATTTTTCGGACAGCAGAGAATCTGCTGCCAAAAAGATTGAAAACGCGGATATTCTGTATTTCCCCGGCGGTCTCCCAGATAGAATGATGGAGCGGATCAAAGAATTCGGGCTATATGACGCAATTTTGCATCACAGCGGAATTTTTTTGGGATACAGCGCGGGGGCGGTTATTCAGCTTAAGGAATATCATTTATCTCCGGATAAGGATTATTCAGAGTTTTCGTATTATGAGGGTTTTCCTTTCATTGAAGATTTCTATCTGGAGGTTCATTATCAGGGAACTGAGGAACAAAATAACTCCATTGAGAGAATTCTTTTTGAACGAAAAAAGCCCGTATATGCTTTAGAAGCGTTTAGCGGGGCAATAATTGTTGACAACGGCAAAATAAAAACCATCGGAAAAGTAAAAGAATTTACAAATAAAAGAAAAACCAATGATTAGGAGGAATAAATTATGCTTTTTTTGTGTTATCCGAAGTGCACTACCTGCAAAAAAGCCCAAAAGTGGCTGGATGATCACGGTGTAACATATGAATTCAGAAATATCAAGGAAGAAAATCCAACCTCGGATGAACTTTCTGAGTGGCTGCGGCGAAGCGGACTGCCGCTGAAACGATTTTTTAACACAAGCGGTTTGCAGTATAAGGCGCTGAATCTTAAAGACCGACTGCCGAATATGAGCGAGGATGAGCAATTGACCCTGCTTGCAGCCGATGGTATGCTTGTTAAGCGCCCTCTCCTGATTTCAGAAAGCTTTGTTCTTGTTGGATTTCGCGAAAAAGAATATGAAGAAAGGCTTGTTTTCAACCGCGAATAGAATTTTTTCAACAATTCATTTATTTACATCCTGTCTGTTTCGTCGTATGATAAAAATGATCCGGATCAAAGCAAAACAGAAAGAAGGATTTTAATGGATATGATGAAAATCGGCGGATATATTCAGCACTTACGCAAGGCCGCCGGACTGACGCAAAAGGATCTTGCTCAGAAGCTCGGCATTTCATTTCAGGCAGTTTCAAAATGGGAGAACGGCGACGCCCTGCCGGATACGGGATTATTATTGGAGCTGTGTGACGTCTTGAACACAACCGTGGACAAGTTGCTCAACGGCGGAAGTATTCTGTTTAAAAGCAGAAAACTGATGAGTGTTGAGGATGTTGTTATCGGTTTTGAGAATATTGAAGATATCGGCAGGTATTTCGGCGAAAATTGTGATTTTTTCACCGGGATGATAGAGGGAATCAATCAGAAAATGAACATCGATCTGTTAGAATATCTGCAACGGCAAGAAACGCGTGAAGTTCTTTGGGCAGAGGTGCTGATCCAAGGAATCCTGAACGGCAGAACAGTGGATATGGACGAAGTAAGAGCATATTTCACAAATAATAAAATGGTTGCTGAAATCAGAAAGTATATAGATAAAACTGTTGTTTTTTCGGTGTAAATAGAAAAACTGCTGCAAAACCGATAGTGGATTTGCAGCAGCCTTTTTTATTTAATAGGAAACTTCTCGTTTCCTATTAAATAAAAAGATTTTAACG
>JAFLUL010000046.1 GCA_022508845.1 Oscillospiraceae bacterium
AAGCAGGGCTACGGCTATAACTTCGCAACCGAAGAATATGTTGATATGGGCGAAGCAGGCATACTTGACCCCACAAAGGTAACCCGTTCAGCTCTTCAGAACGCCGCTTCTGTTGCTGCAATGGTTCTCACAACCGAATCGCTTGTTACCGATAAGCCCGATCCCGCAGCGGACGCTGCTGCAAACGCCGCCGCAATGGCAGGCGCTCAGGGCGGAATGTACTAATTAAAAGCATAATAAAAGCTTATGGACAGGAGTTTAGCGGCTCCTGTCTTTTTTATTAAATAAATTATAAATTTTCAAATATTCAGGTTAAAAATCCTGAGAGATGTGATATTATGTAATTATAGAGGAGGGATAGATATGCTCTTGGGTGTTGACATCGGCGGAACCAAATGTGCGCTGGTTTCAGCAGAAAACGACGGAAAAATCCGCAAAAAAGTTGTTTTTGCAACTTCGGACGTTAAAACAACTCTGAACCGAATCTGTTCTGACACCCGCAAGCTGGCAGAAGAAAACTCCATTGAAGCTGTTGGAATAAGCTGCGGAGGTCCTCTGGATGCTCAAAAGGGAGAAATTCTCTCTCCGCCGAATCTTCCGGGCTGGGATAAAGTTCCGATAACTGCTCTGCTTACTGAGGCAACCGGCGCGCCCGCGTTTTTATGCAACGATGCGAACGCCTGCGCTCTTGCAGAATGGAAATACGGCGCAGGGATCGGCTGCAATAATATGATATTCCTTACCTTTGGCACCGGAATGGGAGCAGGGCTTATATTAAACGGAAGGTTATATGAGGGAGCAAACGGCTTAGCAGGCGAAGCAGGACATATGCGTATAACGGAAGACGGGCCTTTAGGCTATGGCAAAAACGGCTCTTTTGAGGGGTATTGCAGCGGCGGCGGCATTGCTAATTTGGGAAAAGCAATAGCAGCAAATGCGATAAAAAACGGCAGCCCTTTATGGTGGTGTAAAGACTATGATGCAATTGACAAAATAACCTCAAAAACCGTTGCCGAGGCGGCCTTAAACGGCGATGAATCGGCTCAAAAGATATATGAAATTTCTGCAAAAAAGCTGGGCTTAGGTCTTTCAATCTTAATAGATCTGTTTAACCCCGAGCGCATTATAATCGGCAGCGTATTTACAAGGGCAGAAAAGCTGTTCAGAAAAACCATGGAAGAGGTTATTTCCGAGGAGGCTCTGCCGGAAGCTGCCGGGGTATGCAAAATTCTTCCTGCCGCTTTAGGGGACGCAATCGGCGATTTCGCTGCGGTGGCAGTGGCGCAAAGAGGCTTGGATGCGAAGATTAAGGAGAAAAACAAATGAGAAGTAAAAAAATTTACTGCGTAGGCAATGCCCATCTGGATCCCGTTTGGATGTGGCGATGGCAGGAGGGAAGCTGCGAAGCAAAGGCAACCATTCGCTCCGCCCTCGACAGGATGAAAGAATACCCGGAATTTGTTTTTGTTTGCGCTGCCGGACAGGTATTCAAATGGATAGAAGCCTTTGACCCGGATATGTTCGATGAGATCCGCCGGCGGGTAAAGGAGGGACGGTTTGTTATTACCGGCGGCTGGTTTGTTCAGCCGGACTGCAATCTGCCATCAGGCGAAAGCTTCGTCCGCCACGGTCTTTATACTCAGCGATATTTCAAGGAAAATTTCGGGGTTACCGCAAAGGTGGGCTATAACGTGGATTCCTTCGGTCACAACGCTATGCTGCCCCAAATCTTAAAAAAAACAGGTATGAACGACTATGTTTTTATGCGTCCCGGAATTCACGAAAAGACCCTTCCCTCCAATATTTTCCGCTGGATATCTCCCGACGGCTCCGAGGTTATTGCCGCTCGGCTGCAAGTTCAGTATAATTTTTCAAACAGTCTGACAAGCGAAGAGGGGCTTCAAAACACCGTTAACAGAATAGAGGCGGAAACTGACCCTGATTCAGATCAGATCTTTATGTTCTACGGCGTTGGCAACCACGGCGGCGGCCCCACCAAGCAGAGCATTGAAACTATTCTCTCCTACCGAAAAAAGCACCCGGAAACTGAGTTTATTTTTTCAAATGTAAAGGATTTCTTTGACAGAGCAAGACTGAATTCAGAAAAGCTTCCCGTTGTTAAAGACGACCTTCAGCACCACGCAAGCGGTTGTTATTCCGCCGTATCTCAGATAAAAACCCAGGTTCGCAGGGCTGAATGCGCCCTCTATGCCGCCGAAAATTACGGAATGTTAGCCCTCCATTTACTGGGACGCGCTAATCCAACAACCGATGAAATTCAGGCTGCATGGGAAAACGTTATGTTTGCCCATTTCCACGACTCCCTCGGCGGCTGCTCAGTAAAAAAGGTTTATGAGGATGCGGAAATTATGCTTGGGCAGAGCCGGGCTGCAGCAGCGAAAATGGAAAACACCGCACTGCAGTCCCTGTCCTGGAAAATTGACACCTCCGACGCGTCCAAAGGCGTTCCTATGATAGTGTTTAATCCTCATCCCTTTGAGGCGGAGCAGATGATAACAGTTAACAGCAGGTTCTGCCATATCTTCGATGAAAAAGGGGTTGAGGTTCCCTCCCAGGTTGTCCATTCCCCCACTGTTCTTTGCCGCGATCCCTACGGCGACACCGTTTTCACTGCAAAAATTCCTCCTTTGGGTTACAAAACATACTATATGAACAACAATTCCGCAGGGCAAAATCAGACTTTTATTTCCGAGAATGCCCCCAAAGCAGAGGGGATGATTTTGGAAAACGAGTTTCTCAGAGTGGAATTTGAGGAACACACGGGCTATATAAAATCCATTTTGGATAAAAAGACCAATCGGCAAATGCTCTCGGGCTATGGAGCCGTTCCCGTTGTTATTGATGAATACGGTCACGATACCTGGTCCCACGCCAAAAACTTTTTTGACAAAGAGATCGCAAGATTTACCGACCCTCAGATAACGGTTCTTGAAAGCGGCCCCGTGCGAGCGAGAATCAAGGTTACGAACAGATATAACAGCTCTGCTCTGACACAGTATTTTACTCTTCTTTCAGGCAGCGATCAGCTGTTGACCGAATGCAGGTTGGATTGGCACGAAAGACATAAAATGCTGAAAATCCGCTATCAAACCGCGCTAAGCGAGCCAAAGGCATACTATGAAATCCCCTACGGTGTCTTTGAGCGCCCCGCCGACGGCGAGGAGGAACCGGGGCTTATGTGGATAGCGGCAAAGGACAAAACAAACGGGTTTGCCTTGTTAAACGACTGCAAATACAGCTTTTCAATCCGAGGCAACAATATGGAGCTCACCGCCATCCGCTCCCCGTTTTATAACGATCACGGCAGAATTATTGAAGATGTTTCCGAATGCGAATATACCGATCAGGGTGAATCCGAATTCCGCTACGCTTTCAGAGCGCTGCCAGAGGACGGCTGGTCCTCCGCCATTAAGGCCGCAAAACTGCTGAACATTCCCTGCACCGCCATTATGGAGAACAACCATTCCGGAACACTTCCGGAATCGGGAAGCCATATTAAAACAGCGGAGGACAACATAATTATTTCCGCCCTGAAACGAAGCGAGGACTCCGGCGGCATAATTTTGCGGGCATACGAAACCGATGGCAAAGCAACAGTTGCCCACATTACCGGTTCTCTTCTGAGCGTACCTCTTACGGCAGAATTCACCCCATACAGCATAAACACCTACTATCTTGCCGACGGCTCTTTAAGCTGGAAAGAAGTTATGATGACGGAATTCCCCTTTTCCGACTAAGCTACAGTCATCAGTAAGTCCCGCTGAAACAATTGAATTATATCACCGCTTTCTGTTTGCTTTTTTCGCAATTGAATTATATTATAAAAGCAGCAACCGGGCAGCCTTCTCGGCCGCCCGGTTAATTTTTTGACTGTCTTAATGCCACAGCAGCTTTTTTATCCGTGGAAATATTTTTCTCCCGGTCTTAAATCGCTTCCTAAAAGCTCGGATACGGTAAGAACCTCGTATCCCTCCTGATACAGCTTTTCTAAAATAATACAGAGCGCCTGATAGGAGTTTTCGTATATCTCATGCATAAGGATTATCTTGCCGTCATCTACTGTGGTCATAACCGTATTTACTATTGCATCGATCTGCTTCTTATCACCTGCGGGAGATTTATGCTTCCAGTCCTCCGAATCCACGTTCCACATAATCACACCGTAGCCGCAGCTTTTTACACGCTCATCTGAAATAAATCCCCCTATCGGACGCATTATGGTGGGAGCTTTTCCGGTAGCATCTTTTATTCTTTTGGCGGTTTCGGAAAGCTCATATTCAAAGGTCGCATCGTCACACTTATTATAGTAAACTTTGTGGGTAAAACCGTGTATACCTATTTCGCAGCCGTTTTCAACGGCATATTTTATATCCTCGGCAGTTGAGGGATACTGATCCAATCTGTTGCCTATTATAAAAAAGGTAGCCCCGGCGTTATATTCCTTAAGCTTATCAACTATCATCCTCGTATATCTTGAATGAGGTCCGTCATCAAAGGAAAGAGCAACCCGCTTTTTGCTGTCGGGCGTTTCCGGAGACTCTTCAGAGGAACCGGGTGGAAGAGAATTATCTGTTTCCAATCCAAATTTCTCCGGATCGAGATCATTCGCAGAAATATCCAAAACAGCGTACGAAATTTGATCGGAAAAATCGCAAAGGCTTGTTTTAACGGGCTTGCTATCCGAAAGGATCAAAATATCCACTGCGGAATAGTTGCGTAAAAATGTATTTGCAAGTAACTGCATAACGATCTCTTGTGAGCTTTTATCAAGGGAGGAAAGCCAGTCTGTAAAGCTGCCGTTTAAATTAAGAGTAAGACTGCGATAAAAATCGCCGCTTGTGTTCTTAAAGTCCAAAACGGCAACATCTTTTGAAAGCAAATTTTCCTTTTGCATCTGCACAATAATAGTTTCAGCAGAAAGCTTGTTCACCTTTACCTCTTTACTGCCTATGGTATTGTTTTCAACGTTTATACCGTATACATTTATAGTAACGTTCTTCGTGCAGCCGGAAAAAAGCAAACACGAAACGATTATGAATATCAATAAAATCCTTAATGATTTCTTCATTTGAACCCACCGGAATTCTTTTTTTTAAATATATCACATTCCCTTTGAAAAGTACACACCTAATTGTCGTTTTTTTTGTAAACCTGTCAAAAAAAATTTTTCCAAAAATGCCTGTTTTTTTGTTAATATAGCAAAGTAATATTTGAGGATATAGTTCAGCTGAAAGAGCGGTTTTATTGCATATAACAGGATATTTCTTCGAGTTCAACTATCTTCATCGAAAAAAGAGCTGTCGCAAAAGGAACATTCCCGTTGCAACAGCCTCTCTGCATTTATTTTTTAATTTTTTCCCAGTAATCCTTTGCGGCCTGTTCGTTTTTGTTTTCGCCGTATTTATAGTATACCGTGCCCGCGAGATTGGCGGGAAGATATTGCTGGCGTGTCCAGTGATTCGGAAAATCATGGGGATATAGATAAAACTGTCCCTTAACCAAAGCGTCTTCACCGTCAAAATGCTTGTTTTGAAGGATTCTCGGAATGGGTCCGCCCTTGCCCGCCTGAACGTCCGCCATGGCGGTATTTATAGCGTTATAGGCGGAATTTGATTTAGGGGAATTGCAAACAAGTATAACTGCGTCCGCAAGAGGGATGCGCGCCTCCGGGAGCCCTAATTGAAACGCAGCGTCAACCGCCGCTTTAACAATGGGAATTATCATCGGATACGCAAGGCCAACATCCTCACATGCGCAAACCATAAGTCTTCTGCAAGCGGAAATAAGGTCGCCTGCCTCCAGTATTCTCGCAAGGTAATGTATGGCTGCGTCCGGATCAGAGCCGCGCATACTCTTTTGATAGGCGGAAAGAAGGTCATAGTGCTCCTCGCCTTTTTTATCGTAGCGAGCGCCGGTTTTTCCGCATATTTCAACCGCTTTTTCTATTGAAAGGCGGCGCTTTTCGTTTTCCCCGGCGTAAGGCGCGCCCAAAACGCAAAGCTCGCAGATATTAAGCGCCTTTCGCATATCGCCGCCGCAGTTTTGCGCTATAAACTCAAACAGACCGTCCTCAATGTCGTATTCCTCGTTTGTCTCCTCGCCCATCAGCCTGAAGGCTCGCTCTATGCCGGGAACAGCGTCCTCGGCAGAGATGCTCTTGAACTCAAAAACCGTGCTGCGGCTAAGAAGTGCCGAATAGATATAAAAATACGGATTTTCTGTTGTTGAGGCAATGAGAGTTATATCTCCGTTTTCAATATACTGCAAGAGCGACTGCTGCTGCTTTTTATTGAAATACTGAATTTCGTCAAGGTACAATAAAAGTCCGTTGGGAGCGGCAATTGTGTTTATTTCGGATATAACGTCCTTAACATCGCCCAGCGAGGCAGAGGTGCCGTTTAATATGTGCAGCCGCTTTTTTGTTGCGTTTGCGATTATACGGGCAACTGTGGTTTTCCCCGTGCCGGAAGGACCGTAAAAAATGAGGTTCGGGATCTGACCGGATTCGATGATATTGCGAAGAGCCCTGCCCTCGCCGAAAAGGTGCTTTTGCCCGGCGATATCGTCAAGCGAAGCGGGGCGTATTCTGTCAGCAAGGGGATTTGACATAATTATCCCCCTGATATGAAAGCGGAGAAAGGTTTTCGTTTGCGTCAGCCTGAAGGAACTGCGGATATTCTTCCCAAGTGGTAACAGTGGGCTGAGAGGCGCTCTCAAGAAGCAGGAAAACGAGATAGGTGTATTCGGAATTATATTTACAGCCAACGTGAGATCCGTCACGGACAAACCAGGTATAGTCCTTATATACGGCGGTGTTTGCGTTTATGCATTTATCGGCAGAAATATACTTTTCTTCGCCGTTTAAACTTTCTTCGGGAAGCCCTTTTCCAACCTCGCTCACCGTTGCGCCGAAGCTCATCATACGGGTTTCAAGAGTGCCGTCCCCCTGAAGATACGCACTTTCATAGGCGGGGATATTGGGAATATTATAACCGGACAAAACAGCAAATTTCATACCGCCGTCAATCGCGCTGTCGAGAATGCCGATGGCGTTTGCAACCACCTCATACTGAATTTTATCGGTTTTTGCTGTCAAGCCGGCGTATTCCTCGGCTTTACCCGCGAGCAGAAACTGCTTTGCGCTTTCATATTCCTCGTGTTTGCAAAGCTCCCAAAATGCGGGCATTGTACCGAAAACCGGAGTTAAAACGCCGTTATAAATCTCTGTTTTATAGTCGTTTGCCAGATTATTGAGAAAATCGCATACGAACTTAATTATCTTTGTTTTATAGAGAATATTTGCGAGGATTTTGAACCCCGAGAGCTTATCGGCAATAAATCTGTAAGCCGCTTCCTCGTCAAACAAAACCTTTCCCTGAAACAGATCGGTCGTTACATCGGTGCCGTACATGGTGGAGGCGTTTGAAACGAGAGTGTCAATTGAAGCCGAACCATAGTAGTTTATATAGGTCAGAGTAACTATTCCGCCCATACTGCAGCAAATCATATCAACCTTGTCGGTATTGTGTTCTGCCTTAGCGAGCTCAACCATCTCATCGAGCAAAGCGGCATTTTGAAGAGTGTCAAGCCGCCAGTCGTATTTAAAATAGTATACGTTTTCCGCACCGTAGCGGTCAACAGCGGAATGAAGCAGGCCCTCTTCCTTTTCATAGCGGGCTTCGCTCAGCATTTCGGGATAATTGGACATATTCAGAGGATAAGAAAGGCTTGAAACGGCAGGGTTAAGCGTATCGCCGTTTTCATCGCAGGAATAGTCCTTAAAAATACCGTAGGCATAGTCGATCAGCGCATCGACCGCCCTATCCTTTCCGCCTGTTAAATAACCGACTGCAACTCTGCCGAGAGCCGCCATTATTCCGCCGAAGGAAATATTGACAACAGCGCTGAGATCCCTCTGCTCGTCGGTTCCGGGATTATACTTTAGTCCGCCCAAAAAGTCCATTCCTCTGACGATAACAAGAGGATATTCATTATAGCTGCTGTCGGCGGAAGCCGTCCCCTCGGCAAAAGCGGGAACAACGGCGCATAAAAGCAGCGCTATACACAGCAAAACGGATATTAATTTTTTCATTAGATGACCTCCACATTGGTATTTTTATAATTTTAACATATAACTGCAAAGAAATAAACCCTTTTTTTGAAAAATCACCCGCTTTATTTAGAAAAAATAGATAAAATCTGAACAAAATATGGGCTAAAAATCTAATAATAATTGCACAAAAAAATATTGACACTCTTTTGCCGTTGTTGTATAATTTCTTTTGTCAAAGTGAAATTGACCCACGCTTATCGCGGAGGGAGGGAATATAATGAGTCAGGTAAAGGTAAAAGAGAATGAATCTCTCGACAGTGCGCTGAGACGTTTTAAGCGTCAGACTTCTCGTGACGGCGTCATTCAGGAGGTACGCAAAAGAGAGCATTACGAAAAGCCCTCTGTAAAGAGAAAGAA
This sequence comes from Oscillospiraceae bacterium, assembly GCA_022508845.1. Taxonomy (GTDB): domain Bacteria; phylum Bacillota; class Clostridia; order Oscillospirales; family Acutalibacteraceae; genus RUG806. Next base: position 8,492 of record JAFLUL010000046.1, read on the forward strand.
AAAATCCGAAGCTGCTCGCAAACGCAAGTATAAATAATTCGTGATTTTCATTAAAGCGAACACAAGCTGGGTGAACACAGAGGTTCTCTCAGCTTTTCGTTTTTAATTAAGAAAGAGTTAACTATGCAACACACAAAAGACCTTAAACTTTCAGATGATTTAATTCCGAAATACTTTTTTAACAAAATAACGGATATAACGCCCGAGGATCTTAAAAATATGGGTGCAAAGGCGGTTGCCGTTGACGTTGACAACACCGTATCCTATGACGGAGCTATGTATTTGTTCCACGGCGTACGCGACTGGGTGAAAAGGCTGAAAAGCGCAGGAATAAACGTTATTATTTTAACTAACACATATAACTTCAGGGCAAAGTTCTTTTCGCACCTTTTGGGAAACATTCCCTATGTTGCAAATGCAAAAAAGCCAAAAGCAAAAGCGTTTTTAAAAGCGGCTCAAATTATGGGTATAAACGTAAACGAGATGGCAATGGTGGGCGACCAGCTCTTCACCGACATAAGAGGAGCCAATAACGCAGGAGCCATTCCCATACGTATAAGATACAGACGCAGAGAGATAATGTTTTATAAACACTATAAACACCTGCGCCTGAAGGAACGCAGATTTCTTGAAGAGAAAGGCTTCGGTGATAAACTTTGAATTCAAAAACAAATAAATTATCAAATTCCTTAGACTCCATAGCTGACGCCGCTCTGATAATTTCGGAGGCCAACCGCTTTTACTATACGGGTTTTCCTGCAACGGACGGTTTTTTGCTTGTAACAAAAAGCCGCGCCCTGTTTTTTACAGACTCGCGCTATACCGAGGCTGCGGAAAAATGCATCGGCAGTGAATTTGTACGCAATTCCGCCACGGTTTTTGAGCAGATCAAAGAAATTTTTTCCGCCGAAAACATAAAAACTGTTGCCGTTGAAAATGACAGAATAACCTTAGCTCAGTTTGAAAATCTTAAAAATGAGCTTCCCTGTGCCGAATTCATAAGCACCTCGGCTTTAACCGACATAATTGAAGCTCAGAGAAGCGTTAAGGACGAGAGTGAAGTTCAGCTGATCTTAAAAGCTCAGTCCATTGCCGAGGCCGCCTTTGACCACATTCTCGGTTTCATAAAGCCCGGACTTACGGAAAAAGATGTTCAGCTCGAGCTTGACTATTTTATGCTTAAAAACGGCGCTGAAGGTCTGTCGTTTGAAACAATAGCCGTGTCGGGAGTTAATTCCTCAATGCCCCACGGAGTTCCCTCAAACAAAAAGATAGAAACAGGCGATTTTATAACCCTTGACTACGGCGCGCTTTATAAGGGCTACCACTCGGATATGACAAGAACCGTTGCCGTTGGAAAAGCAAGCGAAAAGCAGAAAAGCATATATTCAACCGTCCTCGAGGCGCAAATAGCGGCTCTGGAAGCTTTTAAGGACGGAGTAACATGCTTTGACGCAGATAAAGCGGCAAGAGATATTATAACAAAGGCCGGCTACGGCGAATGCTTCGGCCACGGCACAGGCCACGGAGTTGGCGTTGAAATTCACGAATTCCCCTCGGTTTCAAAAAGATCCAAGGCAACGCTGAAAGCGGGAAATATCGTGACCTCGGAGCCGGGAATTTATATTCCGGGAGAGTTCGGAGTTCGGATAGAGGATATGGCTCTGATAACCGAAAACGGCTGCCGCAACCTGACAAACTGCCCCAAAGAGCTGATTATTATATAATTTTTGGCGTTTTTTTGATTTTTTTGAGCAAAAAATGCGCTCAGATACTTGAATTGTTTATAAAAATTTTATATTATATAGAGTGTATATCGGTATATATATACCCAAAAGAAAGGATTTGATTTTATGGTTTCAGCCGGTGATTTCAGAAACGGAGTAACTTTTGAGATGGAAGGCCAGGTTTGGCAGATCATCGAATTCCAGCACGTTAAGCCCGGAAAAGGCGCGGCGTTCGTTCGCACAAAGCTCAGAAATGTTATAGCTGGCAGCGTTGTTGAAAAGACCTTCAGCCCCACCGACAAATATCCCACCGCCTACATTGAGAGAAAAGAAATGGAATACTCCTATAATGACGGCGATCTCTATTATTTTATGGATCCCGAATCATACGAGCTTGTTCCGATAGGATCAAACGATCTTGACGATAACTTTAAGTTTGTTAAGGAAGGTATGGCCTGCCGCATCCTCTCCTATAAGGGCAAGGTTTTCGGCGTTGAGCCTCCGAACTTTGTTGACCTTCAGGTTGTTAAAACCGACCCCGGCTTTAAGGGCGACACCGCAACAAACACCCTTAAACCCGCAACCCTTGAAACGGGTGTTGAGATAAAGGTTCCGCTCTTTATCGACGAAGGCGAAATGATCCAGATAGACACCCGCACGGGCGAATATCTCGGCAGAGCCTAACGGAGGAATTAAAATGTCTGTAACCGAAAAAATTGCATATATCAAAGGACTTATGGAGGGCATGGAGCTTGATAAGGACGCAAAAGAAACCAAGCTCTTTGCCGCTATCCTGGACGCGCTTGAGGACATAGCCCTTGATCTTGCCGACAATACCGACAGAATAGACGCCATTGACGCCGATCTCGCCGAGCTTGAGGACGAAGTCTATGAGGACGACGGTTGGGATCCCCTTGCCGACGATTGGTATGATGATGACGACGAGGACGACGGCGTTTATGAATTTCAATGCCCCAACTGCAACGAAACAGTTTTCTTAGACGAATCCGTTTTTGAAGACGACGATGATTTTGAGCTTGAATGCCCCGCCTGCGGAGCAAAGCTTGATTCCTTCTTTGAACCGGACGACGAAGAGTAATTCAGAATTCGGAATTTTGTGAAACAATAAAAACTACCGTATCATTCCAATGTGTTTTTTAGGAAGATACGGTATTTTTTTATTCAATTAAGAACTGTACAAACCAAGCCTACGCTGCCGCTGCTTATTTCAGCTTACAGCATAAAACGGATGCTTGCAAAACCAAAAAACGGTTGGCAAACGTCCTTTCATTTTTGTTTTTGTGTAAATTTAATTTACATGCAGATAAAATTGCAGCACTGCTCTTACGGAGCCGTCGCCAAGCGGCGGGGCTGCGCAGCGGCGCAGTTTACTAATAAAACAATACAATTCAGCGTTAAAATACATATCTGCGTTTGAAACATTTTACACATTTTGTTACGTTTTATTATATTCCGAATTGAATTATTCATTCCGAATTAGATTACCGGTTTCATTTTCTCTATTCTGCGCAAGATACTTTTTAATTGCGGCCTTGCTCTTCTCTTTTTCGCACAGATAGTTTTCAAACACCGATATACTATGCGGCGTTATATAATTTTGACACATAAAGAATACGCTCCTTTTTGTATGCAGTATATCCATATCATACAAAAAAGAGCGGTTATTTTTCTCCCCGAAAAGGGCGTTTTTTAAATGATAATTTAGTTTCGCATTACTTTCTGTGCCATTTTACTCCCTGCGGGGTATCCTCAAGCACTATTCCTTTTTCATTAAGAATATCTCTTATTTCGTCAGCTCGTGCCCAGTTTTTCTCTTTTCTCGCCTGAGTTCTTTCAGCAATGAGGGCGTCAATTTCATCGTCATCACCGTTTTCGCCGGAAGAGGGCTCATTATAAACTATTCCGAGAATGTTTGTAAGCTCGTCAAAAACTTTTATTGCAGCTTCAACATCTTCTCTGTTAGCCGGAGAAACAAGCACATTTTTATTGATATATCTCACAAGCTCAAATACTGTTCCTATCGCATCGGCTGTGTTCAGATCGTCATCCATTGCCTCGCAAAATCGGGCTGTGAATTTATCAAACTCGGCGTTTATTTCATTAAAATTTGCACTTCTGCCGTTTTCGGCGGTCTTAAGAGCAAATTCGAGCGAATCGCGGCAGGTGTGAAGCCGCTGGAGAGACGACTTGCACTGCATAAGGGAATCATAGGAATAGTTTATCGGGCTTCTGTATTGGCAGGAGATCATAAGCAGTCTGATAGGTTCATATCCGAACTGCTTCGCAACGTCTCTTACTGTGAAGAAATTTCCCTTTGACTTGCTCATCTTTTCGTTGTCAACCGTTATAAAGCCGTTGTGCATCCAGTAGTTGGCAAACTTAACTCCGTTTGAGCATTCGCTTTGAGCTATTTCGTTTTCGTGGTGCGGGAAGATGAGATCCTGACCGCCGCAATGAATATCTATGGTGTTTCCGAGATAGCGGCGTGACATAGCAGAACACTCAATGTGCCAGCCGGGTCTCCCCTTTCCCCAGGGAGAAGTCCAATAGGGTTCGCCGGGCTTTGAGGCCTTCCAAAGAGCGAAGTCCATAGGTTCTTTCTTTAATTCGCCTATGTTTATTCTCGCTCCGCTCATAAGATCATCAAGAGGCTGATGAGAGAGCTTGCCATACTCAGGGAACTTGGACGTGCTGAAATAAACGTCTCCCTCAACCTCATATGCAAAGCCGTTTTCTATAAGGGTTTCAATTATTGAAATAATTTCATCGATATTCTCCGTTGCTTTGGGATGAATGGTTGCGGGGCGGACATTGAGACCGAGAGCGTCGGTTTTATATTCCTCAATATATTTTTCGGATATCTCCTTAAAGGTTTTTCCCTCTTCGTTTGAGCGGTTGATTATTTTGTCGTCAATATCCGTAAAGTTCTGGGCAAAAATGACCTTATTACCCTTATATTCAAGATATCTTCTGAGCACGTCAAAAACGCATATCGGTCGCGCGTTTCCGATATGGATAAAGTTATATACGGTTGGACCGCAGGCATATATTCTGAATTCTCCCTCGTTAAGGGGCTTTAATTCCTCTTTTTGTCTTGTTAAGGTGTTAAATACTTTCATTTTTTTCTTCCTTTAGCTTTTTTATCTCTTCTTTTAGCTCTTTGATCTCATCCTCAAGACGCTTCATCTCGTGCATAATGGGGTCGGGAACGTTTATCTGATCGAGATAATCCACCCTTATGCCGTTCTGCTTTACTACCCTTGCGGGAGAACCAACCGCGGTGCAGTTTTCGGGAATCTCATTGAGAACAACGCTTCCGGCAGCAATATTCGTATTGTCGCCTATCTTAAAGGGGCCGAGGATTTTCGCGCCGGCGCCTATCATAACGTGATTTCCGATAGTCGGGTGGCGTTTACCAACGTCCTTTCCCGTTCCTCCGAGAGTTACGCCCTGATATATCGTTACATCGTCGCCTATCTCGGCAGTTTCACCGATAACAACTCCTGTTCCGTGGTCAATAAAAAAGCGTCGGCCTATTGTTGCGGCGGGGTGTATTTCAATATTGGTTTTTTTTGCGCACCGCTGAGAAATAAAGCGGGCGGCAAACGAAAATCCGCGGGAATGAAGGGCATAAGCGAGCCTGTGAGCCCTTACGGCCTTAAGCCCGGGATACAGCAAAAAAATTTCAAAGAGGGACGCGGCAGCCGGGTCCCTCGCCTTTATACACATTAAATCTTCTTTTAACAGATAAAAATAACCTGGGTTAGTTGACATATAAAAATTCGCTTAATCGTTTGAGTTTTCGGGTTCGGTGTTGTCGTGCAGTTCGTTTCCGGCAATTATCGGATTGCCGTTTTCATCGGTAACCACATCGCTTTCCGGCAGAGAGGACCAGAGAATAATCTGAATATCGTCCCCCTGGGTTATCTCCGAACCGGCGGGCGGGAAGGTTTCGGCAACGTGGTCGGCTTCGTGGGTTCCGTCGTTATACTTTGAAGCCTTTATACAATTAAGACCCTCCTGCGCTAAAACGGCAAGCGCCTCCTCATAGGTTTTTCCGGTTACATCCGGCACGGCGAATTTTTTCGGGCCGGAGCTTACGGTGAGGATAATTTCAGTTCCCGTCGTTACGGTTGTTCCGGAAGGAATACTCTGGCGGATTATTTGACCCGATGGGATCTCGATGCTGCTTTCCTCTGTTTTAACTATACGCAAGGACTGTGTATAATATGTGTCGGATGCTATGGAATCATACTGCGAACCCACAAAATTAGGGATATTAACGGTTTGCAGCTCAACCGGAGGTTCGGTTGTTGTTTGCTTGTCGTGTCCCGATGCGCCGAACATCGCGCTTACTATCAAGGCTATTCCAACAAGCAGCAGGGCAATAATAGCAACCAAAAGCCCTGTTAAGCGTTTTCTTGCCTTTGCCTTTTTCTGCTGCTCCTCAAATGCCCTCTGAGCATTGTCGCTGAGTTTATCATAGCTCTGGGTACGGCGATCGGCGCGGGGCTGGGGCGGATCGGCAACGGGAGGATTTTTAGGCTGAACAGGCGGGGTTGATCGTCCGGCGCTGCGAATTTCTCCCGGTTTAACTTTGTAAACGCTTGCTGACGCTCCAACCGCTCTCGGAGAGGCTGAGAGATTGCTTCTGAGCTGCTCGGCATTTCTCGTTCTGTCGGCTGGGCTGAGTTGCATGCCGTTTATGAGAGCGTTGATAACATAAGGGGGAAGCTTTTCGGCAAAACGAGCGGGAATAAGCATTTGGTCGTTCTGAGCCCTTATCTTTGCCGATATGGGGGTAGTTCCTATCAGGGTGCGGTAAAGCACGGCGGTAAATGAATAAATATCCGTCCAGGCGCCTATATTTCCGTCCTCGGAATAAATCTCAAGCGGAGCATAGCCATCAGATATATCCGCGTTAAGTCCGCTCCAGGCAAGCCTTGCTTGAGGTATGCTGAAATTTGAGAGCTTTAGTTTTCCGTCGTCGGTAAAAATAAAAGAGTCGGGATCAATGCCCTTATGAATAACGCCGGAGGTATGGAGAGTTCCTAAGGTTGAAAGCACAGGCATAAACAGAATGCGCGCCTGCTCCCACTCCATAAAACCCTGCTGAGTTGAGAGAAGGTGGCTTCTCAGAGTTATATTCTCGGTTTCCGAAAAAACCGCGTATGCCGTGTTTTCGGTTGTAAAAATATCGTATATGTTTATAAGCGAGGTGAGCCCCTTGAGGCGCATAAGCTTTTTCCAGAGTTCAAGAAATGCAGAAAGACACTCGCCGAAAATATTATCGCAGCCTAAAGCGGGAATAACCGTAACTCCGTCATCGCCGCGCGCTGAAAGACCGTCGGGGAAAAATTCCCTTACGCTGCATTTTTTCATCTCTTTTGTGTCATAAGCGGTGTAGGTTATGCCGTCGCTGTTTTTTCTTGTTGCTTTTCCGATATAATAACGTCCGCCCACCATACTTCCGAGCGGCAATAACGGATATTCCTGATTTCCTACTTCGGCGTTACCGCAGTTAGGGCATATGCCGTCGGCATTTTTTTCTCCCATACATATAAAACAAAACTTTGATAAATCTTCCATAAAAATATTCAACTCCGTTGCAAGATTCATTCAAACATAAATATACATTGTTTATTATACCATTAAATTCATAAATTGTCTACAATTTTTTCCATTAAATAAAATAAAATTTAAAACATAAATTATATTGGGATTTCCGTTTAATTTTCAAATTTTTTCTCAAAAAACTCTTGACAAGAATGATAAAAAGTACTATATTTATATCAGCGTTAGCACTCAAAGCGATAGAGTGCTAAAACAGCGGCAAGGAGGCGAAAGAAATGGAGCTTTCACAGAGAAAAGAGCTGATACTCTCCTCAATAGTTGAATTCTACATCGAAACAGGTCAGCCTGTAGGCTCCAAATTTCTTGTTACCGCACTTCCCTTCACGGTCTCCTCGGCAACAATACGAAACGAGATGGCAGAGCTGTCCGAAATGGGTTATCTTGAACAGCCGCACACCAGCGCGGGGAGAATCCCTTCCGACAGAGGTCTGAGATACTATGCCGATAAGCTGCTTAAGGTATACTCTCCTTCCCAAAGCGAAATGCTCAGAATTTCCGGCGGAATAGATCATTTCGAGGGTGACGCGGAGCTTATTCTTAACGAGACCTGCGAAATCCTTTCCGAGCTCACTTCCTCACTTGTTCTTGCCACGACCCCGTTTTTACCGGATGCCGTTATAAACAATATTCAGCTGCTTCCTATGGGAAAGCGTTCGGCCTTGGTTGTTTTTTCAACATCCGCAGGAATATTCAAGAGCAGGATAGCAAAACTTCAGTCGGACGCCGACTATTCGCTTTTTGAGCTTTTTTATAATGTTTGCGCCGCAAATTTTATCGGAAGCACTCTCAGCGACATAACCCGCGCGAGCGTTCAGAGCGTTGCAGCCTCGCTCGGAGAAAGGGCTCTCGACCTGTCTCCGCTGATAGTAAGCCTGTTTGACGCGATAACCGACTCCTCCCGCTCCGAGCTTATTATGAAGGGCTACGATAAGCTGCTCTCCTCTTCTCTGAGAGTTGACGCGCCGGGAATACTGGAGCTTATCGGCAACAGGGAAATTGCCTACAGACTGTTAAAAGAAAACGTATCGGGCAATATTAAGCTAAAGATAGGCAGCGAAAACGGTTTTTCCGCGCTGAGGAACGCATCGATCATAATTTGCCCATATAAAGCCGGAGAGAGCGAAGCCGGAGTTTTAGCCGCTATAGTTCCAACAAAGGCAGATTATCAGCACATAGTTCCGCTGGTTAAATACGCAGGCGATATGGCAACAGAGCTCATCTCGGGAAATATAAACTAATGAAAGGACAAAACACAATGGCTGACAAGAAAAAAAAGAATTCGGAAAAAGCTTCCGAAAATGAAATAAAAGAAGAAACCGCTAAAAAAGCGGAAGAAAATGAAGCGTCAGCTGAGCAAAACGCGGAGGAAGGCAAATGCGAAGAGCTGAAAAAACAGCTCGCCGAGGCAAACGACAAGCTTTTAAGAACCCTCGCTGAATACGATAACTTCCGCAAACGCTCGCAAAAGGAAAAAGAGGCGCTTTACAGCGACGTTAAAGCTGAAACAATAAACAAGCTCCTGCCGGTTGCCGACAATCTTGAAAGAGCCGCTTTGGCGGAGGCCGACTTTGAGAGCTATAAAAAGGGCGTTCAGATGACACTGAACCAGTTTTTTGAAATACTCTCTTCCCTCGGCGTTACTCCGTTCGGCAAAAAGGGAGAAAATTTTGATCCGAATATTCACAACGGCGTTATGCACGAGGAAAACGAGGATCTCCCCGAAAACACCGTATCCGATGTTTTTATAAGGGGATATAAAATGGGCGATAAAATTATTCGGCACGCCACCGTTAAGGTTGCCAACTGAATTTTTTATATAATGTAAAATTAGATTTGGAGGATAAATATTATGTCAAAGGTAATAGGAATTGATTTAGGAACAACAAACTCCTGCGTTGCGGTTATTGAAGGCGGAGAACCCGTTGTTATAGCAAATGCAGAGGGAGCAAGAACAACGCCCTCAGTTGTTGCGTTCGGAAAAACAGGCGAAAGAATGGTTGGTCAGGTAGCTAAAAGACAGGCCATAACAAACCCCGATAAAACCGTATCTTCAATCAAAAGACAGATGGGCACAGATTACAGAGTGAGGATTGACGACAAGAGCTTCACTCCCCAGGAGATTTCCGCTATGATACTTTCAAAGCTCAAGAGCGACGCTGAAAGCTATCTCGGCGGCAAGGTCACCGAGGCAGTCATCACCGTTCCTGCGTATTTCACCGATGCTCAGCGTCAGGCAACCAAGGACGCGGGCAAAATTGCAGGTCTTGAGGTTAAAAGAATTATAAACGAACCCACAGCGGCAGCCCTTGCCTACGGAATCGACAAGGAAACCGACCAAAAGGTTATGGTATACGACCTCGGCGGCGGTACGTTTGACGTTTCCATCATTGAAATGGGCG
>JAFLUL010000047.1 GCA_022508845.1 Oscillospiraceae bacterium
TCAAAATCCAGTGGTAGCGATACCGTGCGGGTTCGACCCCCGCTTCCGGCACCATAAAAAACCCCTTTTGTCTGCCGGACAAAAGGGGTTTTTCTAACTGAGTGGTGCCTTGCGGCACGTGAAGCGCCTGCGGAATAGGCGGCGCTCTTAACTTCACTTTGCGCCATCGGCGCAATGCTTCACTCGGTCATAGCCCATATTTCACTGCGGCATCTCCGCAGCTTCACGCATTATCCCCGAGCGGCTGCATTTTTGCTTTCGTTCACAAATTGGCAATATAATATTGCAAGAAAATGTGATAAAATATACCCGACTAATAAATCGGAGTTTATAAGGATAACCTATTATGCTGATAGAGACTGAGAGATTGATCGTAAGGGATTTCAAATCAGATGATGTAAACGATTTATATGAAATACTTGGCGATGAGGAAACAATGGAAAACTGCGAGCCGGCCTATGACTTTGAAAAAACACAGAAATTCTTAGAGGATTTCTGCATTGCAAAAAAGGGCGCGGTCGCCGCAGTTCTGAAAGACAGCAAAAAAGCGATCGGATATATTCTTTTCAAACCGTTGGAAGAATCCGTATATGAAATCGGCTGGATATTCAATAAAAAGTATTGGCGGCAGGGATATGCGTATGAAGCCTGTTCCGAACTAATTGCACATAGCTTTCGTGAACTGAATGTTCACAAGGTGGTTGCTGAGGCTATAGACAGCCATAAGTCAGTTGGTTTAATGGAAAAGCTCGGTATGAAACGCGAAGGAGTCCAAATAAGTCAAACCAAAGACCATTTGGGAAAATGGGCAGACCTCTACCTCTATGGAATATTGCAGAGTGATATAAGATAAATTCCGGTTTGTTGAACAGACAACAGATGGCTTATAGCGAAGGAGCTACGCGCCTTTTTGCGTTTTTACTCCTATCTACGCACATTTTGCGCGGTCTTTCGCAAAAAAGAACCATCTTTTGTATTCCCGGATAAAAGAGGTTTTTTATCGAATTTGAAATACAGGAGGACAAATAAATGCGCGTTTTTATTCGAAAAGTTCAGCCGGGGGACGAAGCTGCACTTGCATATATTCAAACACAAAGCTGGAAATCCGCATTTTCAGACATACTGGATAAAGACACATTAAACAGATGCACTGATATTAACAGAACAACAAATATGTATAAAAAACTGTTGGAAGAGAACATAGGCAACGGCTACATCCTTACACTCGACGACCGTCCTCACTGTATTGCTTGGTGGGATGCAGCCCGGGATCCCGGGCAAAAAGGCAAAGCGGAACTCATCTGTATTCACAGCCTGCCGAACAACCGTCAAAAAGGATATGGCAGTATGATGATGGATCGGGTGCTGGAGGATATAAAAACTTCGGGTTATCCTGAAGTTGTTTTATGGGTTTTCTGCGATAATATAAGAGCAAGAAAATTTTATGAAGCAAAGGGATTTTATGCAACAGAGCTTTTGAAACAGGAATTGGGAGCGCAGGAAATTTGCTACTCAAAGACTTTATAACACAGCCTTTTAAAACTCACAGTTTGACGCTTCCATTTCATTTAGAAGATACTATAAGGAGAGGGCTTATGACAGAAATAAGATATATTGAACTGAAAACAGGATTTAGTGATAACGGTCCTGCCTGGATCGGGAAAGTAAAAATATCCCGTTCGGGAAATACCGTTTATTTTAATGATCACGCCTTTAAAAAATGGAACGGCTGCTCAGGCAATTTTATAGACATTGAATCTGATGATGAATATTGGATCTCCGGAGTAAAGAAGGACGGCAGCGACCGCCATTGGGCAGGAAACGGAAAAATTATAATTGATGAAAAGATCATACCTGAATATCTTGAAATAACGGGAGAAAAAGAAATAAACAAAGCGAAATTTATTGTTAAAAACATTGACGATGTTTTTCCTGTTGAAAGAATCAATAAGCTGTTAAACAGCTGAACTTTTATTGGCAGGCTGTGAAAAAAAGTTTAATATGAAAAAAAAGGCTTGCTTTGCAAGTCTTTTTTCACTAAACTAAACATTAGCTAGGTTTCAAACATTCACGGCTGAGTTGGATTTGTTTTTCTTTTTCCTCAAAACGGATTTTACGGCAAAAACAATAAGAAAAACAAAAGCGCCGTACATAAGAACTGTTTTTACCGAGGTAAACGCGCTGCCGAAAACAGCTAAAACAGAGCTGAATCCCGAGGATCTTAGCATAAGCTCTATACTTGTGTTTTCGGCATAGTCAAACACCGCAAGCGCGGTCGGCAGCAGGGCAAAAGCATTCAGCTTTTTCTGAAGCTTTACAAAGGCAAAAATGAAAAAACATCCGTAGCATACGGGATAGAAAAAATCCAGCGGAAGCTGCCTATAAAGATATAGATTTTTCCCTTCGGCGGAAAGCGCCTGCAAAAAAGAACGCGCTGAATCGGAGGAATATAAAAAGCTCATATCAAAAATGCGCAGTCCGTCAGCCGCGCTTTCAATGGCGGGAATCAGAAAAAGATTCATAATAAGGCATATAACAGCGGTAAGAACGGCGGATATAATCAGAATCGCAGTTCCCTTTCGGGATAAAATAACATTCTCAATTTTTTTCATAGCTGAGCCTCCTGTCTGTTTTCATTTTATCACAGCACAGAAAAAAAGCAATATAAATTAAAAAAAATAAATATGGTGAAAAATATGTTAAAAACAAATTCCTGCCGAGCTTGGACTCAGGGCGATCCCATTTTGGAAGCATACCACGATTATGAATGGTGCCGTATAAATCACGACGATCGCTTTCAGTTTGAAATGCTGTGTCTTGAAGGAGCAAGCGTTGGGCTTTCCTGGAAAACGATAATGCACAAGCGCGAAAATTACCGCAAGGCTTTTTTTAACTTTGATATTAAAAAATGCGCCGTTCTTACGGACGAATATCTTGCTTCTCAAATGGAAAACCCGGGGCTGATACGAAACCGCGGCAAAATTTACAGCGTTAGAAAAAACGCACAGGCAGTAATGCGTATACAAAAGGAATTCGGCAGCTTTGATAAATACCTTTGGAGCTTCACCAGCGGCGAGCAAATAACAGGCGCCTGGGCTAACCTTGCCGAGGTTCCCGCAGTAACGGAGCTGTCCCGCACGATAAGCGCGGATATGAAAAAACGAGGTATCGTATTTGCGGGACCTGTTATAACTTATTCGTTTTTGCAGTCCATAGGGATAGTGAACGATCATCTGATAAGCTGCGAATTCAAAAGGGAATGCGAATAATGTACATACGAAGATTTACTGAGCAGGACGCAAATGAAGTTTCAAAGCTTATTATAACCACATTTCAAATTTCAAACTCAAAGGATTACCCATCTGAAGTAATAAAAGAGCTCATAAGCCGCCATCAGAGCGATGATATCTTAAAAAAAGCCGAGCTGGCGCATTTTTATGTGGCACAGGAAGAAGAGAAAATAATCGGATGCGGAGCGATAAGCTCAAACGAACAAGCAAAAGACGAAAGCTTTATCTCTTCAATTTTTGTTTTGCCGGAAAAGCAGGGGCAGGGCGTTGGACGGCTTATTATTGAAGCCCTTGAAAGCGATGGGCTTTTTCTTGCCTCAAAGCGAATAGAGCTTAACGCCTCAATAACGGGCCTGGGGTTTTACATAAAGCTGGGATACACATTCAAAAACGGCATCACCGAGCCTGACAAAGAGGGACTTTACTGCCTTGAGAAGCGCAGAATAATTATGATATAACAAACCGGGAATAATAGATTTTATGACGAATAGTAAAGCTTTCAGGACAGCGTTTCAAAAAACGCAGGTGTTTTTTCTCCCATTTTTTCAGCGTTTTTTCGTCCATAGAGGCAAGCGTTCCTCGGCAGGCACACATTCTCCCGTGCCAGCTTTCGCGGGTAAACGGTAAATCCGCGTAAAAGGTTTCCGTTTGCCGTCCGGGGAACAGATCGTCATAGACGTCTCTGGAGCCGGAGGCATTCGGCGTCCAGTTCCGATTCATTTTTTTTACAAGCTTGTGGCTTTTTATTGCGATTTTATCATCAAGTGTGTATGACATATAGATTTTTATAAACGATCCGCCGGGTTTCAGCAACCGTTTGATTTCCGACTGCATTTTTTCTCTGTTAAAATACCAAAAGCATTGCGCAGCGGTAATTACGTCAAAGCCCCCGTCCGGCAGGTCTGTTGTTTCCGCGGGAGATACGACATATGTTATATCCCACCCGCTTTTCTCCGCTTCTTCTCTCGCAAACTGAATCTGTTCTTCTGATATGTCAACTCCGGTAATACTCGCTTTCGGATTGTATAAATTTTTCGGCAGAACTCCGGTGCCCGTTCCGAGATCCAGCCACACCGTACCATCCGCCGCAACGCCGAGCGAGCGCAGCCGATCATAAAGCTCTCCGGGATAAATATCCCGATACTGAGCATAAGCAGCCGATGTTTTTCCGAAATCAAAGGCCTGCCCTTTATCAATAGCTTTTATCTTCATACTTTAATTCTCTCCTTTTTTACTTTTTTGAAATACTTAAAAAATGAGTTGAAAGCCCCATCAAACTTTCCTCTTTTTCTAAAAGACGGACAACGCGCAGAATATTCTCGCGCTTTTTTTTATTCTTCCACGCGCGGTCGAGATTTCGTATCAGCCAGCAAGGTCCTATAACGCCGCGAATATCCACGTCACGAAAGCCCGCGTTTTCAAGCTCAGCTCTCAGCTCTTCAGGCTTATGAAAAAATCCGAGCCCCAGTCCCCCGCCGATGTGAACGCCGGTTTTTACGGTTCTCTCAAGCCCAGCAAAAGCAGCATCGCTGTCAAGCGAGGGATGCATCTGCTTATCATAAACAGAAACAAAGTGCAAAACGGAAGCGTAGGCATTGATATTTGCGGTAAAAAGCAAACCGCCGGGCTTCAGAAGCCGCTTGCACTCCGCAAGACACTTTTCCCGCTCCTCCCGTTCGGTCAGGTGATATAGCGGTCCGAACAGCAGAATCGCATCGGCGCTCTCATCCGAGCGAGGAATTTTTCTGGCATCGGCAACCTCGGCGCAGTGCAGCTGAGCGCCGCATTTGCGCCCGAATTTGTGAGCCATTTTTATGTTTTTCTCTGAAAGATCATAGAGATAAACCTCATACCCAAGGGAGGCAAGCCAAAATGAATATTCACCGTACGCACCGCCTATATCGTAAATAACGGCGGGAGCGGTGGGAAGCATTTCAAGCAATATCTCCTTTGTGCGGGCAAATTCAATCAAACCGAGCCCCTTATGGAGCCGGTTTTTTTCGATCCCCTTATTGTATTTGTCGAGAAACATCTTTTCGTTTTTTTCGTCCATAATCCACCTAAAAAATAACGGCAC
Organism: Oscillospiraceae bacterium; assembly: GCA_022508845.1. Lineage (GTDB taxonomy): Bacteria > Bacillota > Clostridia > Oscillospirales > Acutalibacteraceae > RUG806. Next base: position 5,368 of record JAFLUL010000047.1, read on the forward strand.
TTCCGATAAAGGAAGTGCCGAAAAATATACCTATTTCAAGAAAAAATCAACAGGCAAACAAAACGGCACATATTTTCTTGTTACGCTGGTTCTGTGTCATTTTGTCCGCCTCGCTTTCTTTTTGTATTGCGTATAGTTTATCAGATAAAAAACAGTATGTCAATATAAAGCTTGCTCTTATGTTACTTAAATCGGCAAGGTCACGGTGATTTCAAAAGAGAGGCCGTCATTCGTGCCGGCAGCTATTTTTCCACCATGGGCGGCAGCTATCGCTTTTGCAACCGATAAGCCTATTCCGTGACCGCCGGTTTCGGAATTGCGGGAGGAATCCAGACGATAAAAACGGTCAAACACGTATTGAAGATCCTCCGGCTTAACGGGCGAAGCCGTTGTATTAAAAACGCTCAAAATCAGGTTCCTGTTTTGCCGGAAGAAGCTAAGCGAAACCTCCCCGCCTTCGGGCGAATATTTTAACGCGTTATCCATTAAAATTGAAACCATCTGCTCTATAGCCTTATTATTTCCCCGAACGGACAGCATCGGCTGAACAGAACAAGAAAACTGCTTTCCCGAGGCCGCTGCCAATGCCTTAAACGGTATGGCGGTTTCATACACAACCTCGGAAACAGGAAACTCTATCATTTGAAGCGAATTTTCGGCTTCCTCCATACGAGCAAGATACACAAGATCGTTTGTCAGTGCTGTAAGGCGTTTTGCCTGTTGAGCAATATCGTCCAAACATTCATTTTCCCCGATGTCCATTTCAAGGATATCAACATTTGCGTTTATGATAGTGAGCGGGGTTTTGATTTCGTGTCCCGCGTCAGTTATAAACCGCTTCTGTTTTTCATAGCTCTCGGCAATGGGGCGTATGAATTTTCCGGAAAAAAATGCGATAACAAGCAAAACAATTATAAATCCCGCAAATGCCATTATAATGCTGATCATCAAAAAGTTACGGTAAGCGTTCAGCCTTCGTCCGCAGTCGAGAAAGGTTATTCTTATCGCATCGCCCTCGATTGACCGAACAAAACGAAAATCGCCTACAAAACCGATGTTATTTCTTTTTTGCAGCGATAGACGGGCGTATTCTATAGCATTTTCTCTATCAACCGAGATTATCTGATTTGTTTCAGTTCTGATAATATCGCCGCTAATATTTATAACAACAGAAAAAAATCTGGATTCATACGGAATTTCAGGCGACATATTCGGAGGCAGACGATCGCCCCTATGTCCGCCGAAGTCGGGAAAAGAGCCGTTATTCTGTGAGAGCAGAGATAAAACCCTGTCGGCCTCGCTAACAACGGAATTATAGTTTAATATATTCATCCCCGCAACAATTATCGTCAAAAGAGCAAAGAGAGATACAGATGTCAGAACGATAAATTTAATTCTTAATTTTTTTATCATAAAACTTCCTCAAGCGAGTAACCCGCGTTTCTCGACGCTTTTATAACTATATCCGCCTTAAGCGCCGTAAGCTTTTTGCGGATATATGAGATATAAACCCAAACAACGCTGATATCCGCTTCGGTATCGTAGCCCCATATTTTTTCCATAAAGCGTTCGGCGGATATTATATGGCGCGGATTCAGCATTAAAAGCTCCATCATCTGGAACTCGCGGTTTGCAAGGCGAAAACTGCCCGCTTGAGAGCTCAGCTCAAAGGTTGCTCTGTCAAGAGTTATATTGCCGAAAACAAGTCTGGAATCGCCTGCAGGACTGCTCCTCGTTATAGCTCTGATGCTGGCAAGAAGCTCTTTTGAATCAAATGGTTTAGTCAGATAATAATTCGCGCCGCTGTCAAGCCCCAAAACCTTATCGTCGATTTCAGATTTTGCGGTGAGCATCAAAATGGGAATGGGATTCCCCTGCTCTCTCACCCTTTTTAATACTGTTATTCCGTCCATTTTCGGCATCATAATGTCGAGCACGGCAGCGTCGTAATTCCCCGATTCAATATAGGCAAGCGCATCTTCGCCGTTATGAACCGCATCGGCGGAATAATTATTCTTTTCAAAAATTTTAACAATAGCTCTTGCAAGAGAGCGTTCGTCCTCGGCAAGCAGAATTCTCATAGCCACTGCCCCTTTCAAAAAAACCGATGATATATATATTATCACAAAACAACATTAACTGAAGCTAAAAATTAAAAAATAATCATTTTTTTCGTTTTTTTAGTTGAATTAAGTTTTCGGGTTCAAAATAATCGGCGATGGGAGGATTTATGAATGGATTATAAAACAATTTTCAAGCGTTATGAATTAAAATACAATTTAACTCTCAGCCAAAAAGAAAAACTTTTGCAGGCATTAAAACCGCATATGGCATTAGATCAATACGGAAGAAGCGTTATACGAAATATTTATTTTGACACAAACAACTACCGGCTTATCCGAAGATCAATTGAAAGACCCGTATATAAGGAAAAGCTTAGAATAAGAAGCTATGATAAGGCTTCGAGCGATAGCGCGGTTTTTGTTGAGCTGAAAAGAAAATACGAATCCGTTGTTTATAAACGCAGGATATCCCTTCCGGAAAAGGCGGCAATGGAATGGGTGGAGGGAAAAAGCGGCTGCAAAAATAACACTCAAATTTCAAACGAGATAGACTATTTTTTGAAATTCTATCAACCCCTTAAACCTGCGGCTTTTCTCTCTTATGAACGTGAGGCCTTTTATTCTCTTAACGGCGATGACTTTCGAGTCACGTTTGACGAAAATATTTTATGCAGGCAGGAGAATTTATCCCTTTGCAGCGGAGTTTGGGGAACTCCTTTATTGGATAAAGGAACGGTTCTTATGGAAATAAAGTGTTCGGGCGGTATTCCGCTTTGGATGACAAGCTTTTTATCCGAAGAGCGCATTTATAAAACCTCATTTTCAAAATACGGAACAGCTTATGAAAAACTTATTTATCCCAATTTGCAGGAGGAACTCGCATATGCTTAACTCATTATTAAAAGGTTTGTTTGACTCTGATTTTACCGTCCGCATCAGCTTAACCGATTTTCTGCTTTGCATCGGCATTTCGCTGATTCTCGGTCTTATTTTAACATTCGGATATCTGTATCGTTCAAGATATTCAAAAAGCTTTGCCGTAACGCTGGCGTTGCTCCCCGCGGTTGTTTGCGTTGTTATTATGATGGTAAACGGCAATATCGGAACCGGAGTGGCGGTTGCGGGGGCCTTTGGGCTGGTTCGTTTTCGTTCGGCTCCCGGAAGCGCAAAGGAGATATGCGCCTTGTTTCTCGCAACGGGAGCAGGACTTATAGCCGGAATGGGCTATCTCGGCTTTGCTTTTCTGTTTACCGCCATTATGTGCTTGATGTTCATACTCTATAACCGCCTCGATTTCGGGTCAAAGAAAAACACGGCTAAATTTAAACGGCTCAGCATTACAATTCCCGAAGATCTTGACTATTCGGATGTTTTTGACGACATTTTCTCGCAGTATACATCCGATTATGAGCTTGACAAGGTTAAAACAACAAATATGGGAAGCTTATTCAGGCTTACATACAATATCTCATTAAAGGATCCAAAGCTTGAAAAAGAAATGATTGATAAAATCCGGTGCAGAAACGGTAATCTTGAAATAACCGTTTCCAAACAGGAAAACGATACCGCGCAGCTGTAAAAGGAGTGATTCTTTATGAAAAAGCATATTTCATTATTTATTGCGGTAATTATGGTGTTTTCTTTTATGCTGACAGGCTGTAAAGGCAAAGAAGTAACCCCTGAAAACACTTCAAATGATTCCGAAACGGACGAAGGCGTCAGCATAACCGATTCAGAAACCTCCGAGACTGACTCTCAAACCGAGCCTGAGCAAACAGTCAGCAAGGCGGATACTTCGGGAATGGATTTCGGCTTTGAAGAAAGCGAGCCCCTTTCAAGCGGGCAAGCTGGCACACCCGCCTCAGAAGTAGCTTACAATATCACATCGGGCGGAGTTTACACTTTATCCGGCGCGATAATCGACACAACGGTTGTTGTTGACGCGGGAAAAGCGGATGTTGACCTTATTCTGAGCAATGCAAACATTCAAAACAGCAAGGGCCCCGCAATATTTATCCGTTCGGCGGATAAGGTGACAATTACCCTTGCCGACGGAACAACAAACACTTTATCGGACGGTTCCTCCTATTCCGTAACCGACAGCGGTTCAACCCTTGACGCCGCCATTTTCAGCAAGGCGGATCTTACCGTTAACGGCAACGGCACGCTTATTGTTAACGGCAATTATAAGCACGGCATTGTTTCAAAGGACGATCTCATTATTTCCTCGGGAACGTTAAACGTAACTTCAAAAAACGTGGGCTTGAACGGCAAGGACTGCGTAAAGATAAACAGCGGCAATATAACTGTAAACGCGGGAAGCGACGGCATTCGCTCCGATAATAATTCGGATACTTCAAGAGGCTATGTATACCTTTACGGCGGAACAATAAACATTACCGCCGGCAACGACGGCATTCAGGCCGAAACGGTTATAAATATTGAAGATTGCCTGCTTACTGTTGAAGCGGGGAACGGCAGCTCCGATTCGCTTTTTAATTCCGCTGAATCCTATAAGGGACTGAAGGCCGGTTCGGATATCTATATCACAGGCGGCATATTCAATATTAACTCAAAGGACGACTGTATTCACTCAAACGGAAGCATAACGATTTCCGGCGGAGACTACACTTTATCTTCAGGCGACGACGGCATCCACGCGGACACAGACCTTGAAATTTCCGGTTCAGAAACGAAACTGAATATTAAAAAAAGCTATGAAGGCATTGAGGCTGTTAACCTTTACATCAGGGACGGAAATATCTCAATCGTTGCAACCGATGACGGCCTCAACGCCGCGGGCGGAAATGATTCCTCGGGAGGAGGAATGCGTCCGGGAATGGGACATTTCAGCTCATCCACCGGCACAATGGTTATTTCCGGCGGCAATATTTATATAAAAATGGGCGGAGACGGTGTGGACGCAAACGGCAGCGTAACCATAACAGGCGGAAATATAACTGTTTCGGGCGCAAACAGCGGAGATACCTCCATTTTGGACTTTGACACAACCGGCGATATCAGCGGAGGCACCTTTATCGGAACCGGGGCGTCCGGTATGGCGCAGAATTTCAGTCCATCTTCAACTCAAGGGTCGATAATGGTGTCAACAAACACTCAGTCGGCAGGCACTAATATAGAGCTGAAAGATTCACGCGGAAACGTTCTCATTTCCCATACGGCGGATCAGTCTTTCTCCTGCATAATCATAAGCGATGCTTCTATCGTTAGCGGCGAAACATATACTCTTACCGTTGGCTCTTCTTCAGCTTCAATAACAATGAACGGCACGGTTTATAGCTCGGGAGGTTCAGGCGGTCCGGGAGGCCCCGGCGGTTTCGGCGGATGGTTCGGCTTCGGAGGTCCCGGAGGCCCCGGCGGAAGAAGATAAAATCAGATTTAAAAAATAAACCGCGGCTGATATGATAAGGTCAGCTGCGGTTTTTGCGTATGTACAAAAAAAGTTTATTCTCTCACCATTCTTAAAAAAGTGTCCGCTCCGATTTCGGTGGTCATTTCATAAGGTTCACCGTCAATATAAAATCCCGCGTTTTTATAACAGGCCACAGCCCTCTTATTCCAAGCCCGAACTTCAAGATAAAGCGGCTTTTCGGGATAAAGCTCTTTTGAAATGCAGTAAGCTCCCTCTAAAATTCTGCGCCCGTAATGTCTGCCGCAAAGCAGAGGGTTAACCCCAACGCCTATAAAAACTTCGGCATCTCTCTCCGAAATATTAACAAAGCCAACAAGCTCGTTTTTATCCAGAAAAGCATAATAGTTTTTCTCATTATCAGGATTCATAAAACCTTTTTGCCGCGATTTCATAACCTCATAAGGCGGAAGATTATATATTTCATACTCCTCTTCATATTTCCAAGAGCAGATTTGCTTTTTATCGTCATCTGTAATATGTCGGTGCGTAAGTTGATTCATAAATCTCATCTCTTTCGAAAAACTGATTTTCCTTATATCTTACCAGCAGTTCTCCACTGCATCTCATCCACCAGTTCAAACGCAGCCTTTCGGATTCGTTCCGGTTGAGAGGAGAAAAAATCCACCGAGGAGATACCGTTTTTGATATTCCATATTCCTGCAACCTGTCCGTTAACGGCAATCGTGGGAAGGCAGATACCGGATTTAAGAATTACTGCGCGTTTGAATTCCGAAGGCAGAACTGCGTCTCGATCCTTGTAAGACACTATAAGCGGGTCAAAACCGGATAACAGCGTTAACTCCGGGATATCGCCTATTGCTTCGCCATCATCCACATAATAATAAACACTGTTCTGATATTCCAGCCGCGAGAATTCCTCCAATTCAGGCAGTCTTTGAACGCTCCTTTTATCAATCCCAAAAAACCAGGCTGCATCTGCAGCAGTCGCGGGGCCGTAGGCCTTGAAAAAACGGCGCAACAGCTCGAGCAACACACTGTTGTTCATTTGAAGCGGCAAAACGTCAATCAAATCAAAATCCCTGCTTGCCATATCGCGAAACGCAACCTTTCCTCTGCAGGCAAGGGAAACAAAAATACCGCCCCAAGAAGAAAACAGATAATCAATCACCCTTATATCGTAATTATATTCATATGCAAATATCTTCCGCATTTCAGAGCGAGAGTAAACACCGTCCTCCATAAGGTTTATTATTCTGTCCACGGCTTCTTCTATCTGTGCTTCGCTGAGAAAGTTCCGAAGCATCCCTTCCTCATAGGAGTGATCCCCTGCGTGAGGCGCCAACAACAGCGGCAGATCATCATAGGCAACACCGTGCAGGGTGCCCCGATAAAGCCAGGTTTTTGTAAGCGCATGCTTCCAGTTTATCAAATCCGCGCCACGGATAACTGCGGAAAAAGCCACGTTTCGGTGAAACCAGCAATGCAGACCTATCAAATTCCGGGAGAGCTGTGTAATATTCTCGCATTTACGTGAAAGATACAGCCCGTGCATACGTCTTCGCTCTATCTGTTCTGCAATGATATCCATAATATGCCTCCCCTATTTAACCGATATATCCGTTTTCTATCAGCCAATCAACAATCGCTTTTGCCCTGTTTTCGAGATGAGGCATCTCATTTTTTCCAAAATAGCTTAATTTAAGGCTCTCTGCGTCGTTAACTCTCAAATCACCGGCAATGTGGTTTGCAAGATACAGAGCAATAACGGAGTATAACTCATCACCGTTTGGATATTTGAAATAAAAATCCTTGCCCGAAAACACATTTAAAAGAGTAAAGCTGTTCGCAATCAGATTAGTTTCTTCTTTTAACTCTCGCGCTGCGGTTTCCTCAAGCGTTTCACCAAGCTCGTTAGCCCCTCCGGGGATACCCCAAGTGTTTGTATCCGAACGCAAATTTAACAAGATCCTGTTTTCATTTAAAACAACAACTGTAGCCCCGGCACAAAGCATAGGAGCGTGGCCTATATATCTCCGCATATCGCTTATATAACTCATATGAAATCCCTTTTTTACAATTATTTCACTCTAATTCCATTTTATAAAACTTTGCCTTAAAGGTCACGCTTCCGTCAAGCTTTGAATATTCACCGTAATGGTCGAATTTCAGTCCGCACTTTTCCATAACCTTGCCCGAACGAGGATTATCTACAGCGTGATCTGAACATATCCTGTTTACGCCGAGCTTGCTGTGTGCGAAATCAATAATAGCTTTCATAGCCTCGGTACAGTATCCTTTATGCCAATAATCATAGTGAAGATTATATCCTATTCCCCAATAATCTTTCATTTTTGCGTCCGGGCCTATGCTCCCGGTTCCGATTACTTTGTTTTCTTTTTTCAAAACAAAAGCCCAATTCCACTCATTTTTGTCAACAAGAGTTGATTTTATCCAATCAATAGTTTGACTAATATCAGTCAATGTGGGATAGGACATAAATTTTGCAACTCTTTCATCGCTGTTCCAGCTAAAACAAGCTTCTGCGTCATCAAGTGTGATCGGTCGCAGAATCAGCCTTTCTGTTTCAATAACAGGTTCTTTATACATTTCATTTTCTCCGATAAATTCTGATTTGCATAACAAATTATACCACATAAGCATAAAATTTTCAATCCTGATCAAAAAAGCGGCGGTTCTCCTATAAAAGGAAAACTACTAACGCGTTGCACAGCAAAGCTGCCGATTCTTTTCCTTTGATCCGCAAAAGAAATTTCACGCTTTTTCATTAGGAATTTACTATAGCAGAACATTGAATTTACTTATTATTTTCTTTTTTCGCTATTGATAGATACTATTTATTTTTAAGCAGTCATTACTCATCTTTATAATACCGGAATATAAGAACAAACCGGTCAACGATCAAAAAGTTCTTGCTTTAAGCCGGTATATTCATACTTATTTGAATATACTTTATGTGCCATAACGTTACCTTCGATTTCAGATCAGATTATAGCAAGATTTGTTAAGGTTACGAAACGCAAAAAGAACGAAGCCGAGGCTCCGTTCTTCTGAAATCTTAAAGTTTTATATTGGCCTTTGACCGACAAACTACGCCCAATTAACGGTGTTTCTCAGTTAGCTGTCACGAGCCACTGTTTGACGTTATTTTCATAGTGACCGGTCTGAGAGAAAACGCCGCTGTCGCTTCTGAGTCTTTCGCCCCATTTGCGCGCTATTTCATCAAAGCTGTCATTGTCAACATCCGCTCTTTCTATATTATGCTCCCAGTTATTATTGGCATAAATTGCCCACTCGCTGTTGGACATCCAGTCGTTCATCGCTTTGTATGTCCACAGACACCAGTTTATATTGCACCTTTCCATAGTTTTAAAGGTATTGCTCCATGTGGTGCTGCCAAGCGGATAATATTCGCCCATAAGCAGAGGTATTTTCGAATAATAGATTCTTGTGAGAAAAACAAAAAAGTTGAATATAAAGTCTGAATTCTGATAGAAGTGTATTTGATAAACCACATTATTCCAACCCATGATCCACGGGTGCGGAAGAGCAGCCGCCGTCCAAATACATTCAAGCGTAATGATGTGGTCAGGGTCAACATTTCTGACGGCATTATAAAGAATTTTATAAACACTCGTGTTGTTTATTCTTCTTGTGATTTCAAAACCTTCGTTGTCACAGCTCGGCTCATTCAGAAGATCATACATCGCAACGGCAGGGTTGCCCTTGAAACGCTCAGCTATGGCCGCCCAAAGCTCGGCTGTGCGCTCACGGTAGTTTTCACCGGCCTGACTTTTTTCATAAAGTCTGCAGGAATCAAGCTTTCCGCAATGCTCGGCGTCGCCCTGATAGCCTACAGCACCGTGCATATCAAGAATTACATAAATTCCTCTTTCAGCGCACTGTTCAACCGCCCAATCGAGACGTGAGAAATCCCACTCGCCATTATCGTTTAAAATCTTTTGTGTGCCTTCCTCATCATAATAGAAATTGCGGTACCAGAACGGCAAACGGACACAATTGAACCCCATGTCGGCTATATTATCAAAATCAACCTCTGTGATAAAGTTATCCATGTAAGTGTTGTATAGCTCGTATGCTTTTTCAATTCCGAAGCGTTCTTCAAGTCGGTCAAGGACATCGGCATGGGCAAGGGTCTCGCCGCCTTTTCCGTCAATAGTATAGGGACACAGCCAGTCCTCCCAAATAAGCCATGCGCCGAGGTTTACTCCTCTGAGCCTAACCTTTTCACCCTTTCGGTTAACAATGTCACGGCCATTAGTAACGAGAAAATCATCCTCGGTGAAGGCCTTGCTTTCGGCGGCGCTTATTTCCTCAGGCGCAGCGACTGCGGCTTGACATACTGAAAACGCAAAAATAACGCACAGAAAAATTGAAATTGCTTTTTTGAATCTTTTGCCCATTTGTCAAACTCCTTTTTTTTATTATTACTTAAATTATACGATCAATTTAAGTTTTGTCAACTTATGCTTTGCTATTTAGAATAATAGATTTTGAAAACACATAATTCAAAACAACCGCAACAACCGGCGTTAAAAGCTTTACAGCATCGATTTTCGCAGCGATAAAAACTTCTTGACGGCACAGCTTTTTTCGTGATAGCTCTTCTGTATTATCAGTTTCCCGGCTTCACAATACGATTCTTTCACCATCTATTATCATATATTATCACTCCTGCAAATTCCGGTTTATTAAACTGATTATACCACATAAATCTAATATTTTCAACTAAAGCAAAAAAAGGTGATTGGATATTTGGCCCCAACCTCAATGTCAGTTTCGTTGTTGAATCGAAAAAAATTCATACTTTTATGATATAATTCTTATGAAAAAATCCCAACCTTTTATAATCATCCGTGTCTATATAAGTGAAAGCAGCTTTCAAGGAGGTCAAAATGAACAGAGCCGATGCTGAAAAATGGACAAATGAATATTTAAAGCCTGTTTTTGCTTTTGCTTTGAAACGTTGTAAAAGCTTAGAGGATGCAGAAGATTTGTCTCAAGAAATAATGGCAAAGATTTTTCTTGCTCTGCTTAAACGTGATGATATTGAAGATGTCACAAAATTCATCTGGACTATCGCCCACAACTGTTTAAGCAACCACTACCGTGATAATAACCACAGTTTCTCAGGTGTGCCGATTGATGATGTTGACGATTATCTTTATGACCATACTCCGAGCGCTGAATCATCACTGATTGAACGGGAAGAAATCTCAAAGCTGCATTCTGAAATTGCATACCTTTCAAAGCTGCAACGCCGGATAATAGTTATGTATTACTATGAAAACAATAAGCAGGAGCAAATAGCCGAAGCGTTGAATATTCCTGTCGGCACAGTAAAATGGCATCTGTTTGAAGCCAAGAAAGAACTGAAAAGAGGTATGGAAATTATGAGACAACCGAGCGAATTAAAATTTAATCCTATAAAATTTGATATGTGCAGTTTCAGCGGTAAAATCGGAACGAAAGGAAATATATCAAATTTCTTCCGTTCTGCGATCTCACAAAACATTGTTTACACTGTAAGAAATGCAGCAAAAACAATAAATGAAATTGCTGATGAATTAGGCGTTTCACCGGTTTACGTTGAGAGTGAAGCAGAATATCTTGAAGAGCACGGCTTTTTGCTTAAACGGAAAAACAGATATCTTTGCAATATTCTAATATCAGAACCTACCGAACAGCTCAACCGTATGCAAGATGAAATGTATATAAAAGCGGCAAAGATTTTTGCAAATGAGTTGTATGATGAACTTATGAATTCGGATTTGCCGGATTGCGGCGGCATTATAGGCGGATACAACGATATTAAAGATAACAATTTTCTTATGTGGGCGCTTATTCCGTTTATTGCATCTTTCAGCGGTGAAAATACAATGGATAAAAGAATTGCGTTTTCTGATGTTTACACTATACGACCTGACGGCGGAAAAAATATTTGCTATGCTTCTGTTGCGTCACCTGATATAAAACCGCCGATGTATAACGAGGAAATGAAAAAATTCAGTGGACCTTTTTGGAATGGACTTACAAACAAAAACACTCTTTGGACTATTGATTCCGAATGGTCTGAAAAGCGTATTGATGAAAACTATCAGCTTACTGTTGTTCGTGATTTAACACTGCTCAATAATTTATTTAACGATGTAATTATGAGTGATGATGATTATGCTTATCTTGCCGAAAAAGGGTATATATCCGTAAGTGGAAAAATTGATAAATTATTCAAAGCCACTTTAAGAATCGTCTATATTAAAGATGAAGAAACCCGAAATAAATTGTTATCCATTGGTGATAGAATAAAAGAAAAGCATAAAACTGAATTTGATAAACTCAAAGAACCGTATATAAAGGCTATGCTTGAAAACACACCCAAGCATTTACAGAAAATGAGAATGTACGGTTTACAGTATATTTTTTACAGCGATGCGTGGTTTATTTTGCATTGTTTGAAAGAGCTTGTTAATAACGGTAAATTAACTTTGCCAACCGAAAAACAAAAACAGGCCTTGACTACCGTTTTATTCCGTCAATAATCAATATCAATTCTTAAACACTTGTTGTTTCTATAGCAGCAAAGACTGTTTTTTACGCTGAAACTATTCTTTTTCAACAATGAAACTTTTCCCTGCGCAATGAAATTAATCACCCCGCAATGAAACTATTCTGAAAAGAAAAAAGAACCAAAGCCAAAATACCCTTGGTATCATAACTTTGGTTCTTATTTGCT
>JAFLUL010000048.1 GCA_022508845.1 Oscillospiraceae bacterium
GAAGTCCAAGCTTTTCAAATAATATAACTCCGAGCTGCTTCGGAGAATTTATATTAAACTCCTCTCCGGCAGAGAGATAAATTTCTTTTTCAAGCTCGGTTATCCGTTTTTGAAGAACCTGCGAATAGCTTTCGATGTTTTCCCTGTTTACTTCCATTCCTTCATATTCCATAGAAGAAAGCACCTTTGAAAGAGGGATTTCAACATTTCTTAAAAGCTCTAACTGTTTGTTTTCGGCGAGAATTGAATTAAGGCGCTGAGAGAGTGTTTCTAAAACCGCGGTTTCTTTAAGCGCGATAAGTGTATCTTCCGGTTCATCTGTTTCTATTTGGGGCAGGGGTACACAATAGCTCATTGCGATATCCGAAACGCTGTATGATGAGGTGTTCGGGTTTAAGAGGTAGGAAGCAAGCCTAATATCGAAATCGACGTTTTCAATATCAAAACCATTTTGCAGAGCTATTTTATAATGCCTCTTAACATCCGAAAAGCCCTTTTTTATAACCTTGTTTTCGGCCAAAAGCTTAAATGCCTCAACTGCGTTTTCTTTTATATAAAAAACTTTTTCGTTGTTATTTATATAAAGAATATCATTTTCGCCTAAATCAAGGTAAACTGTTTTTTCAGTATGGATAATTTCTGCAAGCTGCGTTTTTGAAATGCATTCAGCAGTTTTCTTGAATTCGGCTTTTGCTTCGGCTTTCATCTCGGGAGAATCAAGCTTAAGCTTTGCAATGAGTTTAAACATCTCGTGACGGGCAAGCTCGCGCTTTAACAGCTCTGCGTCCGTTTTATTTTTTTTATATGAGCCTATTTCCGTTTCAATAGGGGCCGATAAACATATGGTTCCGAGCGTTCTGCTGAGAAAGGCGTTTTCCTTATCCTTTTTTAGCTTTTCTCTTACGCCGTTTGTTACCTCGATGCTGTCAATATTTTCATAAATATTATCAATGCTGTTGTATTTTTTTATAAGATCGCCGGCAGTTTTGGGACCAACTCCCGCAACACCCGGGATATTGTCCGAATTATCGCCCTGAAGCGCTTTAAGCTCTATCATTTGAGATGGAGTAAGGCCATATTCCTCAAAAAGCTTATCTTCATCATATTTAACGGTCTGCGTCTGTCCCATTTTTGTTGAGGTTAAAAGCACGTTTACATTTTTTCTTACGAGCTGCAGAGAGTCCCTGTCGCCAGTTGCAATATAACACATATCGTTTTCGGGAGTGTTTGAAGATAGAGTTCCCAAGATATCGTCCGCTTCATAGCCCTCGCATTCAACAATATGGCAGCCGTAGGCTTTTAATATTACTTTAAGCGGTTCTAACTGCTCATAAAGCTCGGGCGGCATCCCCTTTCTGCCTGCTTTATATTCAGTATACATTTTATGGCGGAATGTTGGCGCGTGAACGTCAAATGCAACCGCAATACACTGGGGCTCGGTTTGCTCAGTGAGGCTTAAAAACATATTCATAAAACCGAAAATTGCGTTTGTAAAATGGCCGTCTTTTGCAGTTAAAAGTTTAATTCCGTAAAACGCTCGGTTAACAAGGCTGTTGCCGTCGATAATAAGGAAATTCATTTGCAAAGCTCCAAAACTTTAGTTTTCTTAAATAATACCACATTTTTTAGAATAATGCTACTTTATTTTTAACAATTTCTGTGATAAAATAAATAAAAATTATCTGGGGTGAAAATTTTTGTTCATAAAAGACCTTAGAATTAACGGATTTGCCGCTCTTGCTCCGATGGCGGGTGTTTCGGATATTGTTTTTAGGGAACTGTGCGTTTCATTCGGCGCTGCTTATACAGTAAGCGAGATGGTCAGCGCAAAGGCATTGACCCTCGGTGATAAAAAGAGCAATGAGCTAATGCGGTTATCAGATAACGAGAGGCCCTCGGGCATTCAGATTTTCGGAAACGACCCGTATACTTTAGCTCAGAGCGTTAATGAAGTTATAAAATATTCACCTGATTTTATAGATATCAATATGGGCTGCCCCGCTCCGAAGATAGTTAAAAATCACAGCGGCAGTTATTTATTAAAGGAGCCTGTCCTCGCAGAAGAAATAGTTAAAAAGGTCGTTGAAAGCACTTCCCTTCCCGTAACAGTTAAAATGCGGACAGGCTATGACGAAAGCTCAAAAAATCATATTGAAATGGCAAAGCGTTTTGAAGCCGCAGGAGTGGGCGCAATTACAGTTCACGGCAGAACAAGAGAGCGGATGTATATGCCTCCGGCCGACCTTGACGCAATAAGAGAGGTTAAAAAGGCGGTTAATATTCCGGTTATCGGAAACGGCGATATTTTTACCCCCGAGGACGCAAAGAGAATGTATGACTACACGGGCTGCGACTTTATTATGATTGGCAGAGGCGCTCAGGGCAGGCCTTGGATCTTTAACAGAATAAACGAGTATTTAACAACCGGTTCATATTCTCCCGATCCCTCAAATGAAGAGAAAATGAGCTTGATGCTCGAACACAGCAAACGAATTTGTGAACTCAGGGGAGAAAGAAACGGAATATGCGAAATGAGAAAACACGCCCTATGGTATACTAAGGGAATAAGAGGCTCAAATCAATTAAGAAACCGCTTCAGCACAGTAAAATCTCTCAGCGAGCTTAATGAGCTTGCTGATATCGTTATTAAAAACGGTTAAATTTTTAACCGTTTTTTTGTAACCTTTTTAGTATGTTTTTCGTCTTACTATGTGAGGGCGCTCTTAAATAAACGGGAGGTACCAAAATGGACGACTTGGAAATAATTGAGCTTTTTTGGAATAGAAACGAAAAAGCTATAAATGAAACTCAGAAAAAATATAATAGTTTTTTGATGAGAATTGCAAATGCCGTTCTGGGAAACCCGCTCGACTGCGAAGAAGCGGTAAACGATACTTATCTGCGAGTGTGGGATTCTGTTCCTTCGGACAGGCCGGGCATTTTTTCGGCATATCTTGCAAAAATAACCCGTTGTCTTTCAATCGACACATTCAGAAAACTCAGCGCGAAAAAACGAGGCTCAGGAGAATACGTTTATTCTTTGGATGAGCTTAACGAATGTGTTACCGACGGTAAAAATCCGCAGAGCGAAGCGGAGATGAAAGAACTTACGGAAAAAATCAACTGTTTTCTTTCTGAGCAAAATAAAAGAAACAGAGATATCTTTATTCAGCGATATTTCTATTTTTTTTCAATACGTAATATTGCCGAACATTTTGCAATTTCCGAAAACAATGTCAAGATCATACTCTCAAGAATAAGAAAAGAGCTTAAAGAATACTTACAAACGGAGGGATACTAATGGATAAAGAACATTTGTCAGACGCAATAGGAAACATAAAGGATGAGTATATTGAATCGGCAAGAATAAAAAATAATAGGAGCAAAAGTGTGTTAAATGCATTTCTCGCGCTTGCGGCTGTTATTGCGCTTGCCGTAACGGCGGTTATTATTATACCGAGGCTTTTGCCTTCAGACGTCACCCCTGATATAACATCAGGAACCCAGTCAACGGATAATGCAGAAACTGATAATTCGGAACAGGATACTTCGGAACCCGATACCGAAGTCCCCTCGCCGCAGCCGGATTATTTATCTTACGCCAAAATAAACGCTGTGTATCCCGACTATCCCGACTATTATTTTTGGTATAGCGAGTCAGAGGATAAATATAATTATAGCAGCAATACCGCTGCAAACTATTCTCTTGATTTTTATAAAAATCTTATCGGAGAATTTTTTGGAAATGACAGCGATGAAAATTCTGTTTTTTCTCCTCTGAGCGTATTCTTTTCTCTTGCAACTCTTGCGGAAATAACTGACGGTGAAACAAGAGATCAGATACTTTCTTTGCTCCATATAGATAATTTAGAGGATTTAAGGGAGTTATCAAGAGCAACCTGGCTCAGTATTTATACAAACGGAGATTTCTATGAGCTTGGAACGCAGCAGATTGTTCCGGCAAATTCATTTTGGCTCAATTCCGCAGCGGATGTCTCGGGAGATGAAAAAATTGCCGAAATACTGAAGAACGATTATTTTACATCATTCTTTAAAGGCGACCCAAACGATGAAAACTTTGTTTCAGCCTACAAGGATTGGATAAATACTAATACGGGTGGACTGCTGGAGGATCAAATGGATAACTGGGATTTTTCTCCCGAAGATATTTTCCAGCTTGTTAACACACTTTTGCTTAAAGTGGATTGGTTTGAGCCATTTAATGCAGAAAACAATTTTACGGCTGTTTTTCACGGCAAAAAATCAGACGCTCTAACCGAATATATGTTTGGAGAAGACTATACGGGAGGCAAATATTATGAAACGGACGATTTTATTGCTGCTTCAATTCAAGCAAAAGCAAATGCTGAGGTATGGTTTGTTTCTCCAAAAGATTATATAACTGTTGATGATCTTATAAAAAGCGGCACATACACCGACCTGCTGAGGGCTATGAAGGATGAAGATTCATCTGCATTTGCTCCGCCTGAAGGATACGATATATATTCAATCAACTTCACAATTCCGAAGTTTGATATTTCGTCTCAGTTTGATCTGAAAGAAAAACTTATAAACCTCGGAGTAACCGATGTATTTGACGAAACCAAGGCGGAAATTCCGTTTATAACAATGAAAGACGGCTCAAACCTATGCATTACGGGAGCCGAGCAAAATGTTAGACTGAGCATAAACGAACAGGGCGTTTCGGCTGCCGCGGCAACTATGATGTTGGGCGGGTGGGGTTCACCAACCTTTAAGTATGTAGATTTTGTTCTTGACCGCCCGTTTATGGTGTTCATCACTTTCAAAGGCGCGCCTTTGTTTGCGGGAGTTATAAACGATTTAGGTGAATAAATGAAAAACGGCGGGGTAAAACCCGCCGTTTTATATTAAACTAATTCTGCCAAATCTAAAATGAGTTTTTCGCTCTTTTCCCAGCCGAGACAGGCATCGGTTATGCTCTTCCCATATATGCCTTCGCCGATTTTCTGGGCGCCGTCTTCAATATAGCTCTCTATCATAAAGCCCTTAACAAGCTTTTTTATAGCGGGGTTATAATTCATACTGTTTATAACCTCCTTTGCTATCCTCACCTGCTCAAACGGGTTTTTACCGGAATTAGCATGGTTTGTGTCAATTATAACTCCGGGATTCATTAGTCCGCTCTTCTCATAAGCTTCGCTCAGGTGATAAAGATCCTCATAATGATAATTCGGCATACTTTGACCGTGCTTATTGACATATCCTCTTAAAATTGCGTGAGCCAGAGGGTTACCCTCGGAATGTACCTCCCAGCCTCTGTAAATAAAAGTGTGTTTATGCTGTGCGGCGGTTATGGAATTCATCATAACGGATATGTCACCGCCTGTGGGATTTTTCATCCCGACGGGAACCTCAATGCCGCTTGCGGTTAAACGGTGCTGCTGATTCTCAACGCTTCTCGCTCCGATCGCAACATAGGCAAGAACATCGTCAAGATATCTGTAGTTTTCAGGATAGAGCATTTCATCAGCGCAGGAAAAACCTGTTTCGCTGAGAGCCTTTATATGCAGCTCTCTTATTGCAACTATCCCCTTAAACATATCGGGCTTTTGGTCGGGATCAGGCTGATGAAGCATACCCTTATAGCCGTCGCCGGTGGTGCGGGGTTTATTTGTGTAAATACGCGGAATGATATAAATTTTATCCTTGACCTTTTCCTGCACTTCTCTTAATCGGCTTATATAGTCGATAACGCTGTCGTCTCTGTCCGCCGAGCAGGGGCCGATAACTAAAACGAGTCTGTCGTCCTTGCCTGTAAAAATGTCGCTTATTTCCTCTTTTCTGCGCTGAACGATGCTTTTAAGCTCGTTTGTCAACGGATACATCTCTTTAACTTCCTTGGGGATGGTAAGCTTTCTTTCAAAAATCATATTCATAACTATACTTCCTTTATATGTTTTATATTATTTATCAAACAGCGCGCGTCTTTCGGTTGAGCGGCGCATTTTTTCTTTTATACCCTCTGTGTCGTCTGCTTCAAGAAGTTTATATAAAACTTCAAATTCCTCGGAAAACTTTTTCATCTGCTCTAAAAGAGCGTTTTTATTGAGCAGAAAAAGCTCGCTCCACATATTTTCGTTTATCCTCGCTATTCGGGTGAGATCTCTGAAAGAGTCTCCTGTGTAGTCAACAAGATGTTCGCTTTTTGAGCAGGTCATAAGACACATTGCAATAACGTGCGTTAACTGCGAAACAAAGCCTATCATCTCATCGTGAGCTTTTGGCGGTAAAGATGAAATTCGGGCAAATTCAAGAGTTTCACCTATACCCTTGCAAATTTCAATAGCGTTAAATGTGTTTTTATCTGTCGGGACAATAATATAATTCGCAGCCTTAAAAATTTGATCATCGCTGTTTTCTATTCCGTATACTTCTTTACCTGCCATAGGATGCGCCGAAATAAATTCAACATCAGAGCGCAGCTTATTTTGAATTTCATAAACAATACAGGACTTAACGCCGGTAACATCCGAAATAACCGCGCCTGACTTAAATTTATGTTGATTTTCATTTATCCAATTTGTAAAAATATGGGGATAAAGCGCAAAAATGCAGAGATCAGCCTTACCTATGAGATCTTCATCCGGGGCGGTAGATCCGACGTCAATAATTTTATTTTTAAGGGCATAATCTATTGAAGCGGCATTAGTGTCAATGGCGCAAACGGAGTAGCCGCGTTTTTTCAGTCCCATAGCATAGCTTCCGCCGATAAGCCCCAACCCAACGATAAGTATATTAAGATTTTTATCAAGCTTCATAACTAACTTTCACCTTTAGTTTTTTAATATCCTCAAAAAACTGCGGATAGCTCTTATTAACAGCCTGAGCGCCGTTAATACAGCCGCCCGTTTTAGCACAGATAACCGCAAGACTCATAACGATTCGGTGGTCATTATGTCCAAACAGAGGCTGAGACGGAGCTTTTATTTTTGTTTCGGGAATAATAACCTCGTTTTCAGTTATAATCGCGTTTACTCCGAATTTTTTTAGCTCTTCGGAAAAGGCAGCAGCCCTGTCGCTCTCTTTAATTTTCAGACGTCTTGTGCCGGTAAATTTACCTCCGTGATTAAGAGCGGCATAAGCGAACAAGATAGGACCGAGATCAGGGCAGTCGGAAATATCTATTTCGCAGTATTTTTCTTTCAGCGAGCAAAAATGTTCTAAACATACCCTGTCGCCTTGTAAAGAGCCTTTATTAACACCTGCTACCTCAGCTCCGAGCGCGTAAAGGAAGGCAGCGTTTGACCAGTCGCCCTCGTTTTCGGTGCTGCAGGCAAAATATTTTTGCCCTCCTTTTATAAACAGGGTGTTTTCATTTAGCCAGTTAATATCTGCGCCGAATTTTTTTTGTGCCTGAATCGTGAGGTCAATATACGGTCTGCTCTCAATGCTTTCAGTTATTTCAATAGTGCTATCGCCATCAATAAGAGGTAGAACAAATAAAAGCCCGGTTATAAACTGACTGCTGATATTCCCGGGAACAACATATTTTCCGCTTTTAAGCTTGCCCTCAACGGTGATAAGCTTCCCGTCATTATTAAAGCGGATCCCTGTTTCATTGCAAATCCTTTCATAAACGCTTAATGGGCGGGAGAGCAGCTTTTCGCTTCCGGTTAAAATGCATTTATCATCGCTGAGCATACAAATCGGAATAAAAAATCTCAAAGTGCTTCCGCATTCGCTGCAATTTAAAACATTTGAAACCTTAATTTTATCCGTTCCGATAATCTTCAGAGATTCGTCGCTATACGAATATTTTGCGCCGATGGATTCAATGCAGCTGAGAGTTGCTTTAATATCGTCCGAAAGAGAAATGTTTTTAATTGTGCTTTCTCCGCTGCTAAGCGCGGCAAGAATAATAAGCCTGTGGGCTATGCTTTTTGAAGGAGGGGCTTTTATGCTTCCTATTGGGTTTGATTTTTTGATTTCAACTCTCATTTTTAATATACTCTTTTAAGAAGTCAACGGCTTCAATATAGCCGTTAAGTCCGTGACCTTTTATTGTTTTAACGCAGGCAAGCCTTATGAAACTTGTTTTTCTGAAATCTTCTCTTAAATCGGGATCGCTGATATGCACCTCAACAGTTGGAATATTAACTGCCTTAACTGCGTCAAGAATAGCAACGCTCGTATGGGTGTAAGCTCCGGGATTTATAACGATACCGTCGGTTTTTCCGAGGGCATCCTGAATTATATCAACTAAAGCTCCCTCGTGATTTGACTGAAAAAAGTTTACATCAACCTTTATTTTGGTGCAGTGATCCTTAATAATATCGCAAAGGTCTTTATATGTAGTCCTGCCGTAAATTTCAGGCTCTCTTATGCCGAGCATATTGAGATTTGGACCATTAATTACCAGAATATTCAAGAAAAATGCCTTCTTTCAATATCGTTTGCAACGGTGAAAACATCCGTATTATCGGGAACCGTTTCATCCGCCGCAGAAATATATTTATCGTATCTTTCGTTATATCTTTTATAAATTGCCTCGGTATCTCTTGCGAGAGGTCTGTCATCAGTAGGCAAAAGCAGCTCGGGCGATCTGTTAAGAAAATATATCTTACCGTTCATTTTAAGAGCCTTTATATTTTCAGATCTAAGGATTGCACCGCCGCCTGTGGCAATGACCTTATTTGAGTTTTTTGCGGCCTCTTTTACAGCTTCAACTTCAAGCTTTCTGAAATGCTCTTCGCCGTATTCATTGAAAATATCGGGTATTTCTTTTCCTGCTGATTTTATTATCAGGTCATCGGTGTCAATAAACTCTCTGCCGAGCTTTTTTGCGAGCAGCTTTCCTATCGTTGTTTTTCCGCTGCCGGGCATACCTATCAAAACAATGTTTTGCTTGTCGCTGAATATCTCATTAAATATTTTTTCGGTAATGCCCTCCGCAGCGGCGGTGTCCATAAATATTTCATAGGCTTTAACAGCCTGCGCAACAAGCATATACAGTCCGTTTTCAGCTTTAAGCCCTTTATTTTTTGCCGCTGAAACAATATTTGTTGTAAGCGGATTATATACCGCGTCGATAACCGCTTCGAGCTTTGGGAACAGCTCAATATCAATAGGACAGCCGTCTGTGTTCGGGAACATACCAACCGGAGTAGTGTTAATAATTATCTGAGCGTCGCTGTGTAAAGTAGCGGCGATTTTGTAGGTTACAGAGGTTTCGCTTATCTTTCTGCTGACTGTAAGTATTTCTTTTGCGCCAAGCTCCTGCAAAACGGCGTTTGCGGTTTTTGAAGTGCCGCCTGAGCCGAGAATAATGGTTTTTTTATTTTTTACGTCGATTCCCGCTCTGTTTATTAGGGCTTTAAGACCGTAAAAGTCGGTGTTATAGCCATAAAGCTTTCCGTCACAGTTTACTACGGTATTTACCGCGCCTATCTTATCGGCGAATTCGTCCATTTTGTATAAATATGGTATAACAGCTTGTTTATAAGGAATAGTTACGTTTATCGCCTTAAAATCGCGAGCTTCCATAAATGAGCTGAGCTCATCGGGTGCAAGCTCTTTTAAAATATAATTATAGCTACCGATTTTTTCGTGTATTTCTTTAGAAAAACTGTGCGGCAGATGCTGAGCTATGCAGCCGTATTCCATTATTTTTCGCCTCCGAGAAAGTCCGTTCCGAATTTTTGAGCAAGCATATCCGCGAGAACTAAAGCGGTTATGCTGTCAACAACAACTCTTGCGCGGTGAATAATCGCAGGGTCATGTCGTCCCTTTATCTCTATAACTGTGTTTTCGCAGGTATTAATATCAACAGTATTCTGCGATTTATAAATGGACGGCGTTGGCTTAACAGCGCATCTGAAAAGCAGAGGCATACCGTTTGATATACCGCCGTTTATGCCGCCGTTATTGTTAGTTTTAGTATAAATATTTCCGTTTTCAGCGTAAAAAGCGTCATTTGCCTCGCTGCCTTTCATTTCAGCAAAATTAAATCCTGCGCCGAATTCAATTCCTTTAATTCCCGGAATTGCAAAAAGCGCGTGAGATAAAACGCCCTCAAGCGAATCAAACCACGGCTCTCCGACTCCTGCAGGAACACCTATCACAACAGTTTCAAGAACTCCGCCAACACTGTCACACTGATTTGCGGCGTTCTCTATTGCAAGAAGCATTTCATCTTTTTTTTCGTTGCTTAAAACAGGAAAAAGAGAATTATTCAGCTTTTCTATATCTGTTTTATATTCGTTAAAATCAATATCCGAAACACCTGTGCATTTTTTTATATGAGTGCCGATATAAATTCCATTTTTTTTCAGAGCAGAAATAATTATGGCTCCCGCCGCAACAACCGCGGCAGTTATTCTTCCGCTGAAATGTCCGCCTCCGCGATAATCTTCAAAGCCGTGATATTTTATATTGGCAGTATAATCTGCGTGTCCGGGGCGGGCGAGGGCTTTAGTGCGCTCATAATCCGCGCTTTTTGTGTTTGTGTTAGGAATTAAAATGCAAACAGGAGTACCGGTTGTTTTGCCGTTAAATACACCGCTCACAATTTTGTACTCGTCCGCTTCAACTCTTTTGGTTGAAATATTGCCCTGAGGTCTCCTTAAAGTGAGACGGCTTTCAATAAAACCGCCGTCAATTTCAATTCCCGGAGCAAGACCGTCTATTACGGCGCCTATCATATCGCCGTGGCTTTCCCCGAAAATTGTAAGACAAACGCTGTTTCCGAAAGTGTTTTTCATAATTTATCACCGTTTAATTATTTTAAGCAGGGCTCTGAATTCTTCAAATGTCATTTCTTCGCTTATAAATTCTCCCGGCGTAAGGACTTTTGTTACCTTAACGCTGCTCCCCTCACCTTTTTTATCGTGAGTTAGCGCCAGAAATGCCGATTCCTCGTTAAAATCAAGAGAGGATTTTAGATTTAATTTGTTTAATACATTAACTAATCTTGCTCTCAATTCTTTGCCGCACATCGGCAGCATACCGAGAGCAACACATTCGCCGTGATAAAGTCCGTTTAATTCCTCTTCGCTCTCAATGGCGTGACCTATAGTGTGGCCGAAATTGAGAATTCTTCTAAGCCCTTTTTCTTTTTCGTCCTGCTCAACAACACTCTTTTTTATAAGAATAGACTTATATATTATCTCATCAAGCTTTTCCCTGTGATCTTCGTTTTCAAAGATATCAAAAAGCTCTTTATCAGAGGTTAACGACATTTTAACAGCCTCTGCAAGTCCGTTTGAAATTTGCCTTTCGGGGAGAGTGTTCAGAACCTCGGGATCTATAATAACTCTTTTTGGCTGATAGAAAGCGCCGACAATATTTTTTATTCCGTTCAGGTTTACCGCTGTTTTGCCGCCTATTGAGGAATCCACCTGCGATAAAACAGTTGTTGGAATATTATAAAAATCTATTCCTCTCATAAAGCTTGCTGCCGTAAAGCCTGCTAAATCGCCTACAACTCCGCCGCCAACGGCAACAACGCAGTCTTTTCTGCCAAAGCCAAGCTCAAGCATTTTTGAAAGAAGCTCTTTAAAAACTTCTATGCTTTTGCTGCCTTCTCCCTGAGGGACTGTATAAACATATCCGTTTTTGCATTGCGCATTAACTGTTTTTGCATATATTTCAGGAACTCCGCTGTCGGTAACAATAAAAACTTTTCTGTTGAGATTTATCAGAGAAGCACACTTATTTAGAGAACCGTGCTCAAATATTATATCGTAGCTGTGATCGCCTAAGTTTACTCTGATGTCCATAAATTCACCTTATTTTTTCTTTGACAGATTTATTTCTTCCGAATAGTGTCCGGCAATTTTCAGTTTGTCACAGCAAACCGAAAGCTCCTTAAGCATTCTCTGACCTTCATCGGAACGCTGATCGCCGTTTGCTTCAACATAAAAATAGTACTGCCATGGAATATCTTTAACCGGACGGCTTCTGAGGACTCTCATATCAAAGCCGTGAGCTGAAATGATATTAACGGCTTTTGCCAAGGCGCCGACTTCGTTATTAACTGTAAAGAGAAGAATGAACTTATTGTTTGAAGCAATGTTTTCATTTGCAGATCTCGAAAAAACAGCAAAACGCGTTGTATTTGCGGAGTTTTCGTTTATATCGTGGTCAAGAATTCTCAGCCCGAACAGCTCGGCGGTTTCTTTGCTTGCTATAGCCGCAACGCTTACATCATTCATTTGAGCAACGCTTTGAGCTGCAACGGCAGTATTGGACGCTTCTTCGGTTTCAAAATTATGCTCGGAAATATATTCGCTGCACTGCATTAGGGCTTGCGGATGGCTTATTACCTTTTTTATGTCGGCGTTGTGGGCGTTTTTCAACCCTAAGAGATTATGGGTTACCGGAAGAGAATAAACTCCGTTTATATAAAGCGAGCCTGAAAACATAAGATCCGTAACCTGTCCGACCTCGCCCGCGGTGCTGTTTTCTATGGGCAGCACACAGCAATCGCATTCTCCGTTTTTAACGGCATTATATGTCTTTTCAAAGCTGTCGTAAGAAACAAGCCTTCCCGAGGAAAAAATCTTTTTTGCTGCAATATTTGCAAAAGCTCCCTCAACTCCACAAAACGCGATTTTCATTCCGTCCAGGATTCCGCTCTGATATTTTTTTGAAATATCCATCATACTCTGCAAAAAGCTTACAAAATATGAGCGCAGCTCTTTATTTTCTATTCTCAAACAGTTTTTTTCTATAACTGCTGCTTCTCTTCCCGAATCTAAAATAGGAATACCGTTTTTTTCCTTATAAAGCGCAACTTTCTTTACCGCGTCCATTCTTTTTTCAAAAAGCACGGCCAATTTTTTGTCGATATCGTCAATCTCGATTCTCGCTGCTTCAAGCTCGTTCATACTTTCTCCCTAAAAAAATTCCACCTGCTATTATTAAATAAGCGGTGGAATATCAGCACTATATTAAACTTAATTTTTTAAGTCCGTTATAATGTAATGTTCCATCGCGTTATTAAAGTAAAAGTAAAAATAATTATTATGGCTATTCGCAAACATTACTTATAACATCCTTTCAAAAATTTATTAAATTCTATAATATATTTTTTTGTTTGTCAAGTCCTAATTGATTAAATCAGTTAATTTCTGAGCTCATTTTTCAGGATTTTTCCGAGTTTTTCAAGTCCTTCAGGTATTTTTTCTTTTGAAACCGCAGAATAATTGAGCCGCAGTGTGCTGTATGGCTTATTTATGTCGGTCATAAAAGCGTATCCCGGAACATATGCTATTTTCTGTTCAACACACTTGTTTATAAGCTGATTGGTGTCGATATCCGACATTAAATCACACCAGAGAAAAAGTCCGCCTACAGGCTTAGTATAGTAAATTGTTTCAGGAAAATATGTCTTTATACAATCAAGCATAAGATAACATTTTTCTTTGTAACAATTACGCAGTTTTTCTATATGTGCGTTTATATCATATGTTTTCAGATATTCGTTCGCCATAAGCTGAGGAAGAACTGCCGTTTGAAGATCAGCCGTTTGCTTTGCTGTTGCTAAAGCGTCAATAATTTCTTTTTGAGCGCAAACATAGCCGATTCTAAGTCCGGGGGAAAGAATTTTTGAAAATGAACCGCAATATAAAATGAGATTCTCTGTATCAAAGCTTTTAAGAGTAGGTCTGTGGATACCGTCAAAATACAGTTCTCCGTAGGGGTTGTCCTCAAGGACAAAAACACGGTATTTTTTTATGATGCTGTAAAACTCTTTTCTCTTTTCCTCGCTCATGGTTGAGCCCATAGGATTACTTGCTGTGGGAATAGAGTAGATAAGCTTTGTTTTTGGGTTTTCCCTCAGCTTTTGCTCCAGGATATCAAGATCCATTCCATCGTCCCGCAGCGGGATTCCGATAAGCTTAGCCCCATAAGATCTGAACGCGTTCATCGCACCAATAAAAGTGGGTTCGTCAACAATAACGGTGTCGCCTTCGTTAATAAGAATTTTAGCTATAAGCTCCATTCCCTGCTGCGCTCCGCTGGTTATAAGCAGTTCATTCGGAGCGCAGGTTATTTTTTCTACTTCGTTCAGACGTTTAATTACCGTATTTATAAACGGAGCATAGCCGTTTGTTGTGCCGTATTGAAGCGATTGAACAGGCATTTCGAGCAGAACCCTTGCTGCGATCTCAGATAACTGAGCATTCGGAAACAGCGCGGAATCGGGATTTCCGCAGGCAAAGGAGATAATATCGGGATCAATGCCGTAGACAAACATATCCTTCAGCGGTTTTGGATCAATATTATTCATTCTGTTTGAAAGCTCGATCTGCAAGGGAATTTACCTCTCTTAACATATTTATAAGAAAAAATTTATTTTGCCTGTTTTTCTGCAAGGAGCGCATACATTTCTTCAAGCTTTTTCTTTGAAAGCTTATAGCAGAACGCCAGAAGAACAAACATTACGGCGAGAACTATTGCAGGAATTATTGTTGAAATATCATAGAGTTTTGAAACAACCTCAGCAGTTTGACCCTGAGTTTCGGTTGAGTTTACATTATAACCGATAACTCCCAGAAGAATGTTTGTGCCAACGCCGGCGAGAGTTTGTCCAAGCTTTCTTGTAAATGAATAAAAGGCATAGGCAGTTCCCTCTTCTCTTCTGCCCGAAAGCAGCTCGTGGTAGTCTATTACGTCCATAACAAGAGCCCAAACTTCAAGCACAAGGAAGGTCTGTCCCGCGCCGCTGAACAAAAGAAGCGCAAGAAAAACATACGGATTTTCAACAATAGGCGTTAACTTTATGAGATACAAAACTACGTTTATAACCGCTGCAAAAGCAAGTCCTGCCGAGCAAAGCTCCTTTTTTCCGTATTTGCGGATAAGTTTGCCCATAAAAGGCAAAAAGCACGCCATAGGAAGATATGTGCAAACGGTTGTTAACGAATAAAGACCGGGCTGGTTATAATAATTTTTAAGAAGATAGTTATAGGTTGTTTGCGTATACATCTGGAACGCAATAAGCAGCATTGAAATAATGCAGAGAACAATAAACGGTCTGTTTTTTGAAAGAGCCTTGATTGATTTAATAAGGCTGTAATCGCTCTGATTCTGTTTTGGAGGAATAGATATGCGCTCTTTGGTGAGTTTAAAATGGAGATAATAAATTACAACCGTAAGAACGCCAAGAACCGCAACGCTTAAAGTGAGCTTTGTTGAATCAAGAACCTTAGTTCCGTTTTCAAGAGTTGTATAAACAAAAAACGGAAGAAGGATCTGCGCAGGAAGTCCGCCGAAGCCCGCGCCGATGGAACGCCACATTGAAAGCGACGAACGCTCCTGACCGTCGTTGGTTATAACGGATGCAAGCGAACCAAACGGGATGTTTGTCCCGGTGTACATCATTCCGTAGAAAATATAAGTAATATACGCAAAAATCAGATACTGAGTTGTTGAAAGTCCGGGAATTTTAGTAAACATAACAACAGCCCCGAGGGCAAGAGGAACACTTGCCGCGAGAATATACGGTCTGAAGCGTCCGTGTTTCGTCGGCTTTCTTGAATCAATGAACGATCCCCAAAGAGGGTCGTTTATTGCGTCCCATATTCTTGCAACAAGCATTAAAATTGTTATCTGACCAAGCGGTATGTGAAGTACGTCGGTGTAGAACATATTAAGGAATGACGAAATCAGGCCGAACGTGAGAAGTCCTCCCATATCGCCTAGAGCATAGCCTATTTTATCCTTTGCGGTTATACCGTGGGTAAGAACGTTGTTTTCCATAAAATCTCCTTTCAGTACTCTATAACCTTAATTCCGAGCATTTTGCCGAAAATGGCTGCCTCCTCTGTTATATCTCCCATAGCAACGGCAAAATGAGGCTCCCAGCCATCTTTAACAGCCCTATTTATAAGCCCAAATGCGTTTGATTTCGGTTTAACAACAACTGAAGTGCCATAAAACTGCTGAGGCTTATCAAGAACATCTCCGGCGGCTGCAAAAATTCTGAATTCTCCGTTTTCATCCTGTCCTAAGCGGAGGATAGTTGCATTCATTCCGCCTTCACATCCGAATTCAAGCGTTGGGCCGATTTTTCTGTTGCAGTGAACTCCCGCTCTTGCGCCCGTGTCCTTTCTTGCAAGCGAACAGGGAGCCATACCGCAGTGCCAGAACGTTACGGTGTTTTCATTTTCATCCATTGAAACCGGATCACCGAAAAACGCTGGCTTGCCTGTAAGATACTGCGCTATATACATCGTTATCGCTCCGTAGGTATCAGCTTCGCAGGCAGCGGGGATGCCCAAATCGTTCATAATTCCAAGCACAGAGCAAACGGGAGTTCCGAAATCAACAAAGAAATCCGGCCAGCAGCGGCTCGATAAAGCTCCTATCCCGTTTTCTTTAACAAAATCGGAATATGCCTTATAAAGTCTCGCAAAATTGTGAACGTTATCTTCATTTATATTGTTAAGCCCCGATATCCTCTTTTTTGCGTCGTCAAGATAGAACTTTATATCATCGGCAGAATAGGCTTTAGCTTTGTTTATAAGCTCTCTTGCTTCAATTGAGATAAGCTCTGAGCCGAACACACTTAAAACATCTCTGTCGAGCGCCCTGCCAAACCCGAAGCCTTGCGGAGTATGGCCTATCTGCAAAACTCTTAAATTCTTCATCGAAGTGATGAGCTTTGCGCTGCGGATACATGCTTCAATTTTATTTTTAACATAGCTTTCTTCCGGAGAGCCGAAAACATAAGTAAATGCTCTTTTGAAGTTCATCATCATATTTGCCGCAGAAAAAGCTCCCGTTAAAGAATTTAGGCGAAGGCGCGTTCCGTCAATAACAGGCTCTCTCAGGGTCCATAATAGAACAGGACAGTTAAATCTTCTTAAAACCTCTGCAATATAAGCTCCGTTTGCAAAGGTGAGATTTTGAACTATTGCAATGTCAGGCGATTTATCGGATAAATAATTATTGAGCAAATCGACAGATAATAGCATTTCGTCCGGAACAGAGATGTTAACATCTATTGCCTTTAATAGACTGATGCTTTTGTCAAACTCGCTTTTAGCGCTCTCAAGATGGAATGTTGGAACTCCTATCGGTATGTAAACAGCAGAAAAACTCATAGCTTGCACCCTTTAATCGCAGTCGCCTCTGACGACCTTATAAGTTGCTCTGAAATCTTCGTCGGCAAGTCCGGCGGCCATTCCCTTTTCAAAAACTGCCCTAACGTTTTGCATTCCGGGCATATTCATATTGGCTTCTTTTGCAAGTCTGTCAGCTATATGAATATCTTTATTCATATTTCTGAAAGAGAAGGCAACGCTGTAATCCTCGTTTTTAAGTTTCTCTTTTTGAT
>JAFLUL010000049.1 GCA_022508845.1 Oscillospiraceae bacterium
TCTCCGAGAAGAGCGCGAAGCTCCTTTTTTGCGCGATACAAAAGATTATCCACCTGCTTGCGGTTTTTATGCATAACCTTTGCTGCATCCTCGTAGGTCATTTCTTCAAAATATATGAGGCGCACCGCCTCGCGCAAATCCTCCGGCAATCTTGCTATAGCAGCGTTAAGAACACGTTTTTTTTCATCCCAAAGAATTATTTCTTCGAGAGATCTGCCGTCATCAGTGAGATTTTGCGCTTCATTAAGCTCGGTAAAGTCAATGATTTTACGGTGCTTTATGTAGTCAAGAGCACGGCTTCTGCCTATCATATATAAATATGTTTTCAGTGTAACCTTGAAGTTATACCGATGCTTATGCACTATAAGCTCCGAAAAGGTATCCATTGCAATATCCTCGGCTGTGTGGGTATCGTGCACATAACCGTTGATGAAGAAAACAAGTCCGAAAAACAGCTCCTTCATAATGTCATTAAAGGCACTTTCATCACCGTCAAGGAAACGGCGGTAGCTACCGGCGCCGTTATCCATAGGGCTTTCCTCCTATTTTCGGGAGCGCGTCCGCTCCCGCCTCTTTTATCAATTATACGACTGAGCAGAGCAAATTCCTTAAAAAATTTATTCAGCAGGAAAAAAAATTTTTATGCTCAGTTTGTTATCTTCATAGCGTGCCGATATACGGCCGTTCATCTGCTGAGTGAGCGTTCTGGCGATCGAAAGACCTAAGCCTGTTGATTTTCTTGCTGCTTCAACGGTATAAAAACGGTCAAAGAGCCTTCCCACCTGCACTTCGTCAATGGAAGCGGCAGTATTAGTAAAGATAATTTCGCCTGTTTTCAGCAGCGTAATATCAAGGTCGCCGTCGCTGTATTTTACTGCGTTATTCAAAAGATTGGAAAAAACTCTGACCAAGGCGGAGCGGTCAAGATTCCTTATAACCTTCTCCTCCGGGATCATTATATTTGGTGTAATATTTCGTTCTCTGAGTGCCGTATAAAACGATGCTATGCTCTCTTCCAAAACACTGTTTAAAACAACGCTCTCTCTGATTTCATTGCTTTGCGCCGAAACAACGATAGAATAGCGAAAAAGCTCCTCTGTTAGCTGAGTCAGAAGAGCCGCTCTGTTTTTTATAATGCCGATATACCGTTCGGTTTTTTCGGTCTTTTCTTCAAGTTCGAGCAAGTCTAAATATCCGCAGATAGCTGTAAGGGGAGTTCGCAGATCGTGCGATATGTTTGTAACGGCGTTTTTGAGTTCTGTGTCCCCCTGTATAAAGCGGTGCCGTTCTCTGCGAAGGGAGCGAAGCTGATTATTGAGCTCCGAGGCTAAAAGTCTTATATGTTTATCGCGCGATGAAACCGAAATGAGAGTGTTTGAGCCTTCGTTTAGTTTTTCCGCAAGTTCTGTGCGGATTTCCGCCATACTTTTTTTTAGCATATAGTTTTTTATAAAAAGAATTATCAGAACGGCAGAAAGAATTCCGCACAAAACCCACGGTAACATAGTTTTACCCCTTATTTCAAATCTTTTTTGCGGAACATTAAAATTCCGATTGCTGTTATCACTGCTGCAAGGCCCAGGGATGCGGCAAAATTCAGCAGGGGAGTTGTTAGTTTTGCGTCTGTCATAGCAATCGCCTGGCAGGTAGGCAAAGTTTTATGAAGCAATTCAAATATTATCCTTGCGGTGCCCGTTAAATACATCGGATTGGGCGTATCCTCAGTCCAAACAAATTCCCCGTCAATATAGGCCATTCCGCCGTGGAATTCCTGCTCATTCAGTCTATCGTTTACAGCGCTTCCCGCAAGTGTAAAAGCCGCCCATATTAGAAGCACAAGCACAACGGTTATTGCTTTATTTCGTGAAACAGCGCTTATCCAAACAAAAATTGCCGTAAAAGCTGCCATAATTCCGAGCGCAACAAAAAAGTAAGAGATAACGCCTGATAAACCCATTTCAAATTTTCCTATAAAAAACAGCCCGGGCAGCCCGCCGATAAACCACATAGCGGTGATAAGAATCCCGCCCATTAAACAGGTCAAAAAGTTTGAAAGGTAAATATTTGTCCGGGTGTGTCCAACGGTCAGCTTGTTTCTGATAGTGCCGTCTGAATATTCGGTTCCGAGAAACAGGCTGATAAAAACGGCTATAATTGCGCCGATAAACGGTGCAAGCTGGAAAAAATATACGTCCAAAGGCTTTTCAAGCCCATTTTCTGCCGCCTTATTAGCCCAGTCGGAGCTTAAATAAATCATTACAGCCGAAATTATCATAGTTGAAACCGCGCACAGCCAAAAGGTTGCCGACTTCCTGAGGCGCATAAAATTTGCAGATAAAAGCTTACTCATTTTTCCCGCCTCCAACTAAGCTCATATAATAGCTCTCCAAACTTTCGTCGTTTTCTTTAACGGATAATATATCGCAGTTTTCCGAGGCAAGAGAAAGAGTGAGCGCGGAAATATTTAATTTTGCGTAAATATCTGCCTGTCTTTCATCCAGTATTCTATAGTCAATTTTATTCCTGTCAAGCACACGGGCGAGAGTTTTGGTGTTGGACACCTCAACTCTTGTGCATTTGCGGCACGCTTCTTCCAATTCCTTAGCGCTGATTTCTTTAACTATTCTGCCGCCGTCGATAAAGCCGTAATAAGTTGCAAATTTTGATAGTTCATCAAGAATATGGCTTGAAATAAGAACTGTTATTTGTTTTTCTCTGTTGAGCTTTAATACAAGCTCTCTTATTTCAATTATGCCTTGCGGGTCAAGGCCGTTTGCCGGTTCGTCCAGCACCAGAAAATCGGGGTCGCCGCATAGCGCCACAGCTATTCCCAAACGCTGGCGCATACCGAGCGAAAAATTTCTCGCCTTCTTTTTTCCTGTGTCTTCAAGTCCAACCAACTCTAACAGTTCCGATAAACCGTCATAAGAGGGTAGTCCTAAAACGCGGTATTGTTCCTTTAGATTGTCCTCTGCCGTCATATCAAGATAGATGGACGGCGTTTCAACAACAGCCCCCATCCTTCGGCGGGATAGCTGAATTTTTTTGTCTGTGCTTTTTCTCCCGTAAAGCGTATATTCGCCTGATGATGGCGCCTGGAGCCCGCATATAAGACGAATAAGTGTTGTTTTTCCTGCGCCGTTTTTTCCAACAAAGCCGTAAATAGCTCCTTTGGGAACGTGCATTGAAACGCCTGTAAGAGCTTTGAATGCTCCGTAATTTTTGCAAAGAGCATTCGTTTGTAAAACATAGTCCAAAATTTTTGCCTCCTTTTTTTTGCTTTGCGGTTATTGTAGCAAAAAAAGGTTGAGAAAGCGGTTAAGAAAACAGTTGAGAATAGGTTGAGATTTATTCTGATTTCAGCTTAAAGCCTATGCCCCAAACTGCGTCAATATATTCTTTTTCTCCTGCATCGCGCAGCTTTTTTCTTAAATGGCTTATATGCGTTTTTAATGAGCTGTCTGTGCAGTCGGGGGTATCCTCGCTGATTCTGTCAAGCAAAACGGATTTTGCCGTTACTTGCGTTGGATTTTGGATAAGTGTTTTTAGTATGGCAAATTCGGTCCTTGTAAGCTTTATCTCGTTTTTACCTATGTTTACCGTATGGGCGTCTGTATCAAGCGTTATATCATCAAATGTGAAAACGCAGGCTGTTTTTCCGATGGCATTAGTGCGAAGCTGAGCGGCTACTCTCGCCAAAAGTTCCTTTATGTTAAACGGCTTTGTTATATAGTCGGCTGCGCCGCCAAGCAATAAGTTTACTTTGTTATCTATATCTGCCTTCGCGCTTACAACGATAACGGGTATTCCCTTTATGCGAGGCAAAACTTCTTCTCCGCTTAAGCCCGGCAGCATTAAATCAAGCAAAACAAGGTCAGGCTTTTTCTCCGAAAGAACATATATTGCCTCTGTTCCGGAATAGGCGCGAAAAACGCCGTATCCCTCATTTATAAGCGTTTCGCTGAGCATATTCCCGATATGTACGTCATCGTCAATGATAAGTATGTTTTTCAAAATCAAACACCTCCGTCCGATTTCAGCAGACGTTTATAGCTTATATCCATTAAGAATGCCCCCAGCGGCGCGGTGATTATGATGGAAAGCACTGCCACCGAAAGCACAATATTTCCGCAGGGCAGACCGAGGGAGAGCGGAATAGAGCCTATTGCCGCCTGTACTGTAGCCTTTGGTAAATAAGCTAAAACACAAAACAGCCTCTCCTTATTATTCAGCGGAGTTCCTATTAAACATAAATATACTCCTGCGGATCTGAAGGCAAGCGAAATGAAAATCAGAGCAACAGAAACAAGTCCGGCTTCAAGAGTATAGCGAATGTCAACCGCTGCTCCAACAAGCACAAACAGAATAACTTCGGCTGCTATCCACAGCTTTCCGAATTTTTCCGACATCCGCTTTGAAACATTATCCGCGCTTTTCATCTGCAAAACACATGCCATACTCATAACAGCCAGCAGTCCCGAAACGGAAACCGTATTTTCAAGCCAGGTTTCAATCGCAATAAGCAAAAAGGCTACGCCTAGAACGATAATAACCTTTGCAGAGTTTCGGATTATATTTTTATGCTTATATGCCGTTTCAAAAAACATTCCGAGCAGCCATCCCGCAGCCGCTCCGAGGACAATGCCCAAAATGATGGATATCGGTATGTTGGCAAAATCCATTGCCGAAACCGAACCGCCCTGCGCCATACCGATAAATGTGGAGAACAGCACTATAACAAACACATCGTCAAGCGATGCCGCCGCAAGTATCATTTGAGGGATGCTTTTGTTTGTTCCGTAATGCGTTTCCATCAGGCTCACCATTTTTGGAACCACCACCGCAGGAGAAACAGCCCCGAGCACTGCGCCCATAATGGCAGCTTCAATAAGATTAACGCCCATTAGTTTCGGCGCAAAGAGAACAAAAGCCAGAATTTCAAAAACGGCGGGTAAAAAGGACATTAAAATTGCCGGTCTGCCAACCTTTTTTAAATCTCTTATATTAAGGCTGAGCCCTGCTTTTATCAGTATGATAATAAGCGCCATTTTTCTGAGTTCAGAGGAAATTCCGAGAATGGACGGATCGAGAAGGTCAAGAACAAACGGCCCGAGTATAACGCCTGTGATAAGCATACCGATAATGCGCGGCAGCTTGATTTTTTTGCATATTGCCGCCGCGCTAAGTCCAACAAGAAAAATTAGAGATAAAGAAGTAAGCATAAATCCTCCAAAATATGCAGAAAAGCTGATGCCATCTGCAAAATAAAACGCAGAAGTCATCAGCCATTAAAGCGGTTTTAGCTATAAGCTACGGGAGAACTTCATTCCCTGTTAAACCGAGTATATCACTTTGAACGCAAAATTGCAATGAGTTATTGAAAATTCAGAAAAATATTCTGCTTAAAAAACAGCGGCAAGGATCTCTCCCTGCCGCCGGATGAATTATTATTTGAAAAGATTTCTGAACCAATTTATGATTCTGTTGAAGAAGTTAATTATTCTCTGGAAGAAGGAGGGCTGCTCCTCGCTGCCGAGTGAAGTTCCGCAGTCATCGCATACCTTATCGCCGTTTTCATCCGTGTGACCCTTTGCGGGGATCGATCTCGTTTCGGCTGCGTCGCAAGCACCGCAAACGCGCTGTTCTGTGCCGACTTCTGTGCAGGTTGCAGGAGTAACAACTGTCCATTCACCGTAGGTGTGACCGGTTGCTGAAACTTCGTCTGCCTTGTAGCTGTTGTCGCATCTTGTGCACTTGTAAACGGTGTAGCCGCCTGTCAGGCAGGTTGCCTCCACCTTTTCATAAACCGCATAATCGTGATCGAGAGCATTAACGGTTTCGTGACCGCTGATGAATTCGCCGCAGGCAGAGCATTTTGTTCCGGCTGTATAACCGTCAGCTGTGCAGGTTGCTTCGGAAGCTTCAACGTCCTCAATCGGACCAACGTGAGCATTGCTGTTTTTCTCGATAGCCTCGTGTCCGGAGATCCATTTTCCGCAGTCTGTGCATCTTTCGCCGGCTGTATATCCGGTGTTTACGCAAGTTGCGGGGATCTCAGCAACTTCAGCAACGTTTTCGTGAGTGCAGTTGGGATTAACAAGTGAGGGAAGAACTCCGGATTCGCGGATTAAGCGAAGAACCGCGGGAACGAGGTCAGCTTTAACTGAATTTATGCTTCTCATATTGTTTGCAGCAATAACCTCATCGTTTGCGCTTGAAGTAAATCTGTCAGCAACAGTGGTGTAATCGCTTACGTTTAAGAAATCTTTAACGTTAACGGTGCCGGGGAAGATAGAGCTGACTATGTGATCGGAAGCTTTGATAAGAGCCTGGGTTGTTGTTACCTGATAAGCGCAGTCATTTTTCTTGTTTGTTCCGTTGTTTGCCTCAAAGAGTCTGAGGAAGCCCTCAAAATCGCCGTCAAGCATATCTTCAAATATATAGTTGTTAAGGATCATATCAAGATCGCAATCGAATTTATCAGAAGCGCAATTTGAGAAGAACGAGGATACGGGAAGAAATGCGTTTATAATGGTGTTAAGCTTATCAAAGGCCGTTGCATTGGCGTTAAGGCCGCCAACAGCAATTATTATGCCGTTTGTAAGCTCAACCGCTCTGTTTGCAAAGGCTGCAAGGTCAGTCTCCCAGTTGCCGGTTGCTGTAACATTGAGCTTGAATGAAACATCGCCAACGTCAGTGCCGAGCTTTTCATTGAGCTTATCAACAGCCTTATTGATAAGATCGTTTGCAATGTTGTCAAAAACAAACTCAGAAGTGTAAATGCCGAACGAAACAAGCTTAGACATTACGTCATTCTTTGCGTTTTCGGTATGGAGTGCATCTGAATGTGTGTTTGTGTAAGAATAGGTGAAGCTTGTTCCATTTTTCTCGTTGTAATCGTTAACGAAATTTTCAACTTTAACGATAACTTCGTCAAGAACAAGATCGGTTATTGCAACAGCCATCTGATCAAGAGTTGTAAGATCCTCGATAGCTTCATGGAGCTCATGAATAGTGTCTTCAACCTGGTCTTTGTCATAGTCGTCAAAGAAGTCGCAGCCCATCTTTATAACGCAGGCATAAACCGTTTCAACACTTGAAAAGTCAAGCTCATAGAGCATTTTGGCGTTGAATCCGTGAGTTGAAGCGAACATATCGTCAACGCCCATACTCTCGAGATATGCATCAAGGCCTTCAGCATCCATATACTGTTTTGCTGTTTTAATAAGGCTGTCAGCGTTATTGGCGATCTTCTGAATGTTGTCGGTGAGGTTTGTGTTGTCCCCGTCAACAAGTTTAAGAGAAGCAAAGCCGTCCTCTGAAAGGAGCATCTTAACAAGGCCGTAAAGAATGTGGTTTGCCTGTCCGATAACTCCGTTATATTTATCATAGTTGCCTGTAAAGTCAAGGAATTCGGAATAATCAACATCATAATCGAGGTTGAGGAAGTTGAATAAGCCCGATGCGTCCTCGGCAGAGCCTTTTTCGGCAAGTCCGTTAATGACTATGCTTGCGATGGGATTAGGCATCATTCCCTGAGCTATGCTTGTAATGTCCTGCTCCCTTGTCATATTCATTATTGTAACATTTGCAACAGCAGATTCAAGAAGAACCTGTGCAACAAATGCATTTTCGGTTGCATAACCGTTGTATGCGAGAGTTACATTGACGCTGTTTACTTTGCCTCCCATAGCTGAAACAGCCTGATTGCCTGCTTCAATCGCTTTTTGCTCGGCAAAAGCCTTGATCTCTTCAAAAGAAACCTTTTGTTCAAGGGTCTGTTCGCCGTTCTGCGTAACGATAACCTTGATGTAATCCTTCATCGGAGTTGCGGTTGTTGATTCAACGATGGCCTTAAATTCCTCAGGAAGCTCTTTTCCGGCTGTTTCAACACCGCTGATAGGCTGAGAAGTGTAGATCTTCGGCGCATAAGCTGCAGCGTCAAAATCGGTTGTGGAGGCAGGAACATATTCTTTAACAAGAACATCGTTGTCACCTGTCAAAATTGAGATAACGGGAATAGAAATTTCAATTCCGCTCTTGTTTTCAAATGTAACATCATAAACCGAGGTAACATCTGAGGCGGTAAAGGCAACTTTATAGTATTTACCGCTGTTTGCGCGGAAGATAACAGAAGTTTCACCCATTTCATTAAGGAGCGCAAGATCATAAATTGCCTTGAACTCTGCTGAAACGGCAGCTTTATCCGATGATTCGTTTTCTGAAGCCTCTGCAGTGTAGCCGAAAGCGGCGTTGAGAGCGATTCTCAGATAGTTGTCAAGATAAAGATTGAGATATGTGTCGATCTTATTCTGATTGTCATCCAAAACAACAGCAACAAGATCTTTAACGAGCTTATAGATATCGGTTGTGCGAAGATTAAATTTCGCATCGTCCATGATCTCGTTATAGGCATCTTCTGAAACTATGCCGTTGTCTTTAAGAAGGCCGCCGATCCATTCTTTAACGCCGTTGTTTATAACGTCGTCAAGAGTTTCGCCGTCTTTTATTGTGTAGCCCATTTCTTTTGCAACTTCGTTTGTGAAAGAAGCCTGAATGTCGTTGCCGAGAATGTAATTCTCATAAAATACGCGAACACTGTCGTCTGCGGGAAGATTTTCAATATATTCGCCTACTTTACCGCAATCGAATGTATTTCCCTTTTCCCACTGGAAAACCTTGCCGAAAACATCAGCGTTTGTTCCCATAAATTCGAGCATACCGTAGATGTAGTTGATGTCGCCGTTTTCTCTTGAAAGACCTGCGAGAGCCGAAGCGTCGAGATTATCAAAGTCGCCGCCAAGCTTATCCCCGCTGATAGCGTCATACGCCCAAGCGGTGAGAGTGTTCAGATCGAGCATATCGGCCGTGTTTATTGTTAAGCCGTCAGCTATTTCAACATCCTCCGCTATTCCCGCAAGATATGCGTCAACATAATCAAGGATTACGCCGGCTATCTGATCCGGGGAAAGCGAAGCGATATACTCGCTGTTGCTGTCGGCTATCTGCTCAGCATCATACTCAGCATAGGCCGAAGCAGGATCATACTTAGCGCTGACAGGTACCATAACGGCAAATATCATTGCTAAGCTGAGAAGAACACTTATAAGTTTTTTCATAACTATACCTCCAAACATAGCTTTGTGTTCTTTGGTTTCTAAACCATTTTTATTATAATTCAAAATTTGTTCACAATAAAGCAACAGATTAAAGTTTAGTGTCAAAAAGCTCAGTTTATTTATATATTTATCAAGATTAAATAAACAAAATTCCGGTATATCGCGCGATATATCGGAACTTTTTTAATGCGTTTTGTTCAGGTGTTACTTTTGTTTAAAAATCCATAGCCTTTCTTATTGCATCGCAGCCGGAAAGGCGTATGGCAAAGTCCTCCTCGTTTTGACTTATAAGTGATTCTATAATATTATATGCAGACGCAAAGATGTATTTTTCAAGCTCTTTGTAATTTTGCTCAACATACTGCTCGCCTTTTAAATTTTTAATATAATCGAAAAAATACTTGTGTGTTGTTCTGTACACTTCAAAGATAAATGGGCTTCTGTCATCGCTGTTTAGGCAAGTTTTGAATGCCGCAATAAAACTTTCATTAAGGTGAATGTAAGAAAATGCATCTTTGCTTTTGCCAATTTCTTTAAGAGCACAATCTAAAATAAATCTTGAAAGCAAGGCAAGACCTATAATAGCCATTTCGTTAATAAATTCGTAAATGCCTTTATACTTGGTGTAAAACAGTGATCGGGAGATATATGCGCTTTCGCAAAGCTCTTTAACGGAAAACGGCGCGACCTTGTCGGTTGTTTTACTCCAAAAATTTATTGCAACACGAAAAAGATCCGAAGAAAAGTCGGATTTATGCTGCAATAGCATCATATCTTCAAGAAGGTTGTTTGAAAAATCAAAAGTAGAATTATCGTAAATATCAAATACGTATTTATCGAATATATATTCAGAATTAACCGATAAAGGTATGAGTAGCTTCAAAATGAAATAAACTGCCGCTTTGTCAACGTGAAGAAACAAATCTCTGTCGGATTTGATGTCGAAAGCTTTCATTTTGCTCAGTATATTATCACACCATACTCTGCGTACTTTATTGAGAAAACGAACTTCACTGTTGCTTTTATATAAAACGCCGATTATTTCAACATTGCGGGTTGCCGCCTCATAATATGATATGCAAAGAGATTCTATATACCGTTTCGATTTTTCAGGCGGTATTTTTTCCTGCGTGTTGACGGTATCCGCAATAACCGCGTCGCAGGTCTTTTCAAAAAGATCGAAAATGTCTGTATAATGACGGTAGAAGGTGGAGCGGTTAACGCCGCTCTTTTTTGTAAGCTCACTAACGGTAATTTTTTTGCAGGGTTTTTCTTTCAATAAATCAAAAAACGCCTCTGAAATGCGCCCATCAACAGATAAAATTTCTTTTGTCTGCAAAAAATCACCTCCCGCTTGTTGATAATTATTATACATTAGGAAGTTTTATTTTGCAAGATGCGACTGATTGATCTGTTGAATTTTTTTTCCTCCGATTAACACAAAAAAGGTGTAAATCCATAAGTTGGACCTACGCCTTTTAAGCTACACACTATTGATATTATATCACGTTTCTTCAAAAACTGCAAATGACTTTTTTTATAAAGTTTTATGCTTTTTCAATTTGTTCTTTTAATTCAGCACCAAAAACTTACATAATATCGGTCACTTTGTAGCCTTGATCTTCAACAGCCTTTTTCAAAACCTCTGCATCAATGTTTTTATCCAATGAAACAACTGCTGTTCCGTTTTTGTGGCTGACAACGGCCTGTTTTACGCCTGCGACGGCTTCCAGAGTTTTCTTAACTGTTGCCTCGCAATGACCGCACATCATACCATCAATTTTCAGTGTCTTTTCCATAAAATTTTTCTCCTTTTCAGTAATAATTATATTCTGAGTGGTTTTATGTGTTTTTCCTTCGTTATGCATCTTAAAAAGATTTAAACGGAGCGCATTTGTAACCACGCAAAAACTTGATAAACTCATTGCCGCTGCTGCAAACATAGGATTTAGCTGCCAACCGAGGAGCGCAATAAAAACTCCTGCTGCAAGCGGAATACCCAATATATTGTAGATAAAAGCCCAAAACAGATTTTGATGAATATTCCGCAGTGTTGCCCGGCTCAAGCGAATGGCGGCAGGAACGTCGGATAAACGGTTTTTCATTAAAACGATATCCGCCGCATCGATAGCTACATCGGTTCCGGCTCCTATGGCAATACCGATATCGGCACTTGTCAGTGCAGGAGCATCGTTTATGCCGTCGCCTACCATAATAACTTTTCCTTTTTCTTTCAGCTCGTTGATCACGTTTGCTTTTCCATCGGGAAGAACTCCGGCGATAACCTCGTCAACTCCCGCCTGCTTCCCGATAGCTTTTGCGGTACGATCATTGTCACCTGTCAGCATAACAACGTGAATACCCATATTTTGCAGTTCACTGATCGCCTGAGGGCTGTCTTGCTTTATAACATCTGCAACGGCAATAATGCCGCAGAGAACACCTCCGCAGGTGAAAAACAGCGGTGTCTTTCCCTGTTCGGCTAACCTTTCTGATTTTGCTTTCATTTCATCTGCAATCTGTACCTGCGTGCTGATGAAGCTGTGGCTTCCGCCATATAAAACGCTGCCGTCGAGTATGGCGGTCAAACCGTTTCCCGGCAGAGCCTTAAAATCGGAAACCTCTTTTGCCTCTATATTGTGTTGCTCTGCCTTTCGGTTTATCGCCTTTGCTAACGGATGCTCGCTTTTTTGCTCCAGTGCGAAGGAAATCCCCAAAAGCTCTGTTTCGGAAAAACCGTTTGTTGGAATAATATCCGTAACCTGTGGTTCGCCCAGTGTAATAGTGCCGGTTTTATCAAGTGCAACGATCTGCGTTTTACCTGCCATTTCAAGTGACGCGGCGGTTTTAAACAGAACTCCGTTTTTGGCTCCTATGCCGTTGCCAACCATGATCGCAACAGGTGTTGCAAGCCCAAGT
Source organism: Oscillospiraceae bacterium (assembly GCA_022508845.1). Classification (GTDB taxonomy): domain Bacteria; phylum Bacillota; class Clostridia; order Oscillospirales; family Acutalibacteraceae; genus RUG806. Next base: position 12,039 of record JAFLUL010000049.1, read on the forward strand.
GCGCAGGGGCAGCTTATAACAAGAACGGAGATTCCCCGAGCCAGCGCAATGCCTATCGGTTGCCCGATAATAAGCCATACTGCAATAGTTAAAATGGCAATGCCGATAACCGCAGGAACAAACACCCCAGATACTTTATCCGCAATTTTTGCGATCGGAGCTTTTGTGGCGGCAGCATCGCTGACCATTTGAATGATCTGCGAAAGGGTAGTGTCTTCACCAACTCTGGTTGCTTCACAGCGCATAAATCCCGAAAGATTCGTTGTCCCGGCCGAAACCTGGCTTCCGACCGTTTTATCCACCGGAATGCTCTCACCTGTAAGTGTTGATTCATCCACTGCACTGTTTCCTTCTAAAACAATACCGTCAATGGGGATGTTTTCACCTGGGCGGACAACAAAAATATCGCCTTTAACGACCTGTTCGATCTCAACAGTGATCTCCTCGCTGTTTTTTAGCAGTGTTGCAGTTTTTGGAGCTAACTTCATCAGCCCTTTGAGTGCATCGGTCGTTTTTCCCTTTGAACGTGCCTCGAGCATCTTTCCTAAAGTTATCAGAGCTAAGATCATAGCGGCAGATTCAAAGTAGAACTCGTGCATATAGTGCATAACTGCTTCTGTGTTTCCGTTCACCTGTGCATCTGTCATAGCAAACAGAGCAAAGGTACTGTATCCAAAAGCTGCGGTAGCGCCCAAAGCAACAAGCGCGTCCATATTCGGCGAACGGTGCCAAAGGCTCTTAAACCCGCTGATAAAGAACTTTTGGTTTATTACCATAATGATAACGGTGAGCAGAAGCTGAACGAGCCCCATAGCAATATGATTGCCGTTAAAAAAGGAGGGGAGCGGCCATCCCCACATTGTATGCCCCATCGAAATATACATAAGGACTATTAAAAATCCAAGCGAAGCGATCAGCCTGCGTTTTAGTTTGGGGGTTTCTTTATCTGCTAAAGCTTCCTCACCGTTGGCTGTTGCTTTACTTTGAGATTTGTTACCGCTTTTCAGTTCTGCTCCGTATCCTGCATTTTTTACTGCCTCAATAATATCCTGAGCATTTGCGCTCCCTTCAACCCCCATAGAATTTGTTAGTAAACTGACAGAGCAGGAAATAACTCCCGGCACCTTGGATACGGCCTTCTCAACTCGGGCGCTGCAGGCGGCGCAGCTCATTCCGGTTACTGTATATTGTTCCAATATAATACCTCCCTTTCCGATAACTTTTATTTCATTAGCTTTTGCAGCGTAGCTACAAGTTCATCAATAACTTCATCATGGCCTTCCTGAATATCGCGGACAACACAACTTCGTATATGGTTTGCAATTAAATCCTTATTAAAAGCGTTGACCGCGGCATTAACAGCGGCGGACTGAATTAAAATATCCGTGCAATAAGCATCCTTTTCTATCATTCCCCGAATTCCTCGGATTTGACCTTCTATCCGATTTAAACGGTTAATAAGATTTTTGCGTTCTTTCTCCGTGCGGTCTGTTGTTTTTCCGCAGCACTCACATTTTCTTGTATCATCCATTATAACGATCACCTTTTTTAATATACCCCGTCGGGGTATTTATATCATATACCCGATGGGGGTATATGTCAATAGGTTCTAAATAATTTCTTCAAAAAAATATCGGCAAGGAAAATCCCTGCCGACTTAGTTTAAGTATGGAATAAACCGTTATCCACAATTTCTGTTCCTGCTTCTGATATTTGCGAAATATCATAGTCTAAAGCACTTTTCTCATAATATAAAAGCATTCAAGTTCCCGATATATCTCAAAACCGTATTTTTCATATAGCCGAACAGGCCCCTTATATTGATAAGCCATATTCTTGTCTGTAAACGGATATGCTTCAACATAAGAATAGCCTTCCTCTTTCGCATCAGCAAGCACTTTTTCAACGATAAGATTTGCAAGCCCCTTTCCACGGTGAGCCGGGGCAATATCAATGCAGTATATTATCTTGATCTTATTTTTTTCAGCATTGTTTGTGTGGAAATCATCATTATTGCTGATTGGATAATAGTTTGCTTTATCCCCCGCATTACACCAACCTATAACATCGGAGCCATTATATATCAAATATCCGGTCATAACTCCTTCTTGGATCAGTTTTTTCGCCTTTTTGCGGCGTTTGTTTTTCTTGCCCCATAACGCATCATTTTCTTCTTTACTTAGATGACTTTCAAGACAATAACAGCCCGCCCATTCTTCATGGTCAGAAAAAGCGTCATAGTCAAAATAATGTAAAAAATCATTCGAATTCGTCGGGGTAAGTTTTTTAATAGATATATGCATTATTAATGATCCTGCGTTCTTTTTTTTGTTTTGCAGCTTCTGCTGTAATTTCAGCATTTTTTCATTGCGGGACAAAATAACCTTTCCCATCCGATAAAACCCAAGATCATTGGGATATATTGTATCAATTGTGCACAAAAGACGGTCTTTTAAGATGGTTATTCAGATACTGCAAAAATAAAGCAATAAATTTTTTCTTGCTTAACGCATTTATTTTTGATAAAATGAGTTTATCAAAATAACAAGGAGAATTATTATGTCAGAGTTAAAAGAAATTTTAGCGTCAAATATTCCCGCTGCGGTTGCGGTAGTGGGACTTGTTGGGTATTTCTTCGGAATGGCTGTTGTGTTTATTGCTAAGCCTCTCAAAAATGCCGAGAGTTTCTCAATAAAGCCCGTTGACAATGCGGGAAAAACTGAAATCCGTGTTTATTACGGCGGAATTTCATTTGCCCTCGGTGCATTTTTGTTGTATCTCACGATAGCGCTTAAAACACCGGTTTATTCTCTTGCCGGCGGCCTTTTCTTCTCAACTACGGTATTTGTAACAAGAAGCATTTTTCTTTGTGTTGACAAGGGCTGGAAATGTCCCTACACAAAGCTTGCAATTCCTGCCGAAGGGCTTTTCGTTATTGCCCTTTGGACTTGCTTTATTTTATCAAAAACGCTTTATTAAAAAGCACACCTGATTATGCCTTTTTTAACAGAGAAACGCTCATCTTTAGGGTGAGCGTTTTTTTGCTGCTTTTTTGTTCAGGATCAATTCGCTTTTTTTGCGGACTTTTGATCGTCTGCTGCGGTTCTTTTGGCAGTGATTTCGGCTATGGCCTGTTCCTTCTTTTTTCCGGTGTAGTCATTGAACAGCATCGGCACAACCGTAAGCAGAAAACCGACCGCGGGAACTAAGGTTACAAGAGCGAGCAGAATTTTTTGTGTTGGTTCAGATTGCTGGAAGAAAATCTGTCTGCCCATATTATCCACAAGAGCTTTGTCCACGGCTCTGAAATCTGTTTTGCCCAGTATCTGGCCAAAAACGGCGGTCGCTATGCCGGCGTTAACCTTGGAGAGGAAGGTCTGGAAGGAAAAGCATACTCCCTCGTGTCTTTCGCCGGTTTTCCATTCCATATAATCAACCGCGTCAGCAATAAGAGTGTATGTGATAACATTGTAAATGCCGAGGGGCAGCCCCATAAGGAAAAGGAATATCCAAAGAACATAAATATTGATGTTTGTTATATTGCCTGAAAAAACAATATAGCAAAGGGCGTGAACAACAAGTCCGAACAGAGCGGAGCCTATGTAAATCTGCTTGAGAGAGAATTTTTTGCGGAGCAGTGGGAAAATTGTCATTGCAGGAACCATTCCAACGCCTATTGCAACTGTTAAAGTTGTAACAATAGTGCCTCTTGGGATCCAAAAATCGTAGGCTGCCGCCGCGTCCACGTTTGCGATAACGCTTGTGCCCGCCGCATCGGAGAAAATCTTGGCAAAATCAGTGTAATTCTGAATAATGAGATAGTTGCCTATATAGTCGGCGCACTGGTTTGCCATAACCATAGTAGAACCGAGAAGTGCAGCGAGAATAACTATAATAAGGACCTTATCTTTTTTAAGAACTGTAAGGGTTTCTTTGAAGGTTGGAGCTTTATCGGCCTTTGGCACTCTTTCTTTGGACACAAAGAAGATCAAAATTGAAAGCCCGCTGCCGATAACGGCGAAAATAACGCCTGCCACAAAAAATCCCTTTGTATAGCCGAGATTGGACTGGTAGAGTATCGGAACAAGCAGGGCGGGTAGAATGCCGCCGAACGTGGAACCGAGACGGGCGGTTGAGATAAAAGATGTTCTCTCGCTTTCAAGAGGAGTTATAACAGAGGAAAGCCCCCAGAACGGAACGTCCTGAATTGTAAAAGCTACGCCCCATAGAATATAGGTGAACATCGCCCATGCAAACGCCGCAGACGATCCGTTTTCAAAGGGAGCTGTAAAGAGCAGAATAGTGCATATTGCGATTGGAACGGGCGCGAATAGCAGATACGGACGCATTTTGCCCCATTTAGACTTTGTTTTGTCAACGAGCATACCCATAACGGGGTCATTTATAGCATCAAAAATTCTTCCGCAGAGAATAATGGTGGTTCCCTGTTCAAGGGTAAGACCTGCGCCGTTTTGGAAAAACACAAGCGAAAACATAGACATTATCGTGTAAATTCCGCTTCTGCCGAATGCGCCTACAGTAAAAGCAATGCGTTCTTTTACGGTAAGATATTTTTTGTTTTGCATTATTTTTTCCTCCTTATGTGGGCTGGGCGAATAACATTATGGATTATTCCCACTCGACAAGGCTTAAATGATCCTGTTTGGGAATTATTATCCGGGAACAGCTGCGCTGCGGATAAATCTCCGTTGGTTACAAGAAATATTATAAATGATTTCGCTTATATTTTCAAGAGATTCAAAGAAATTACCCGTTAGAATCTTTGCTTGCAGCTCCTTGTCTGTGTTCCTCTCCCCAGCTGCACATTTGATCCAAAATCGGCATCAAAGATTTTCCGCGCTCTGTTAAACTATACTCCACCTTCGGTGGTATCTGCGGATATTCTTCACGATGAACAAGACCGTCAGCTTCTAATTCTTTTAGTGTAGAGCTAAGCGTTTTATATGATATGCTGCCAATAAATTTTTTCATCTCATTGAAACGGACAATGCCAAACCATGCAAGAGCATAGAGAATAAACATCTTGTACTTTCCCTGTATCAAAGACATCGTATAGTTAAATCC
>JAFLUL010000005.1 GCA_022508845.1 Oscillospiraceae bacterium
CGTGTCCGCTTTCGATTACGCCGTCGCCGTTGCCCGCAGGGCAAAATTTCGGCGGGCGTTAAAATCTTTTTATCTAATAGGATACGAGAAGTTTCCTGTTAAATAAAAAAAAGCTGTTGCTTTCGCAACAGCTTTTTATTTGTTTGGTTTAGTGCGCACTTAAGAATTCAAGCGTCACCTGAGCGGTTTTTTCGGCTCTGCACTCAATAAACAGATGTCCGCCGGAGGTGAGAGTTATATTCGAGCTGCCCTCGGGGAGATAGCCGCTTAATTTATTTATCGCGTTCTTTGAAATAACGGCGTCGTTTGCGGCGTTAACATAGAGAACGGGGGCGAGAGATGAAAAGGTTTCATAGTTTGTTGCGGGGATCATTGAGAAATTGATTATAACGCCCTTTCCGGTTCCGCTGATATAATAGGGGTCGGTTATGTAGGAAATGTCATAGTCCATTGTGAATTTCAGATCCTCGGTCGCGGCAAGAAGGAGCAGCCTTACAAGGATATTCATTTTGCCCATAAGCTCCATCATCTTACCCATAAAATTAACAAGAACCGAATTGCCCGTTATTTTCTGCATAGCGGAGGCTGTGCCGTCGTTTCCGGAGGTGCCGTAAAGCAGGAGGTTTTTAACCGCGTCGGGATATTTCTGGGCAAGAGCGATCGCTATAAAGCCGCCCATGGAATGTCCCGCAACATACCAGGGGTCGTTGCTCAAGCTTGTCATAAGAGAATAAAGAATATCCTCTCTGGGGAGAAGCTCGGTTTCTTCGGTTTCTCTCGTTGAATAGCCGAAATCAGGCAGGTCAACAACAACGCAGGTATAGCCTTCGGCAGAAAGCCTTTCGGCAAGCGGCTGGAAGCAATAGGATGAGAGGGCAAAGCCGTGGATCATAAATATCTGACCGATTTTATTTTCAGCCTCAAAAACACGGTAGTGTATGGTATAATCTCCTACCGTGTAAAACTCGCTGTTTTCAAAGGGCTTGTCGTCCGCCGCAAACGCGGGAACGCAAATTGAAAAAGCAAGAATAAAGCTCAGAATAACTGCGGTAAGCTTATTTATCGTTTTCATAAATTCTTACTCCTTAAAGTTAGTTAATATAATGATATCATATATTTTCTGTTTTTGCAAGTTTTTTAATTTATTTCTTGACAAACGGTTTTCGCACATTTATAATACAAAAAATGAGAATATTTCTCAAATTGGAGACGGTGAAGTTGGCAGAGTATAAAACAAGGCAAAAGGAAGTTTTGCTTGAATATTTGACCCAAACGCGCGATACGCCTCAGAGCATAGAGGAAATCGCTCTTGCGCTTAAAAACAGGGGCGAGGATCTCGGCAAAAGCACGATATACCGACTGATAAAAAAGCTCAGCGATGACGGCAGCGTTAAATATTTTTCGGAGGGCAAGAGGTTTTTATATCAGCTCTTCGGCGGAGAGGAATGCCACCACCACCTGCACCTCAAATGCACCTCTTGCGGAAAGCTTATGCATATGGACCACGAGCAGAGCGAAAAAATAATTGAAAACATTTACGGCGAAAACGGATTTTCCGTCAACGAGAGTGACACAACTCTCTTCGGCAAATGCGGAGAATGCATCAAAAAAACTAACTAAGGAAGAAAAAAATGATAAAAAAAATTTCCGTGTCCATACTTATTATATTATTGGCTATATCTTTATTTGCAGGCTGCTCGGTAGAGAAGAGCAAAACCGGGGACGATAATAAGCTGAATATAGTCTGCACGGTATTTCCCCAGTATGACTGGGTTAAAAATATTCTCGGCAGCAAAGCCGAAAACGCAAACATTACCCTGCTGCTCGATTCGGGAACGGATCTTCATTCCTATCAGGCAACAGCCGAGGATTTTGTTACCCTCGCTCAAAGCGACCTTTTCATCTATATCGGCGGAGCATCGGACAATAAGTGGGTTTCCGACGCGCTCAAAACCGCCGGCGATATAAATTTGTTAAATCTTCTTTCCGCTCTCGGCTCCTCCGCTAAAATAGAGGAAGAGGTTGCGGGAATGCAAAAGGAAGATGAAGAGGAGGAAGAGGAGTTTGACGAGCATATATGGCTCTCGCTTAAAAACGCCGCCGCGCTTTGCTCCGTAATTTGCGATGCTATATGCAAAATTGATCCTGAAAACACCGCGCTTTACAGAGAAAATACAGAAAACTATATAGCTGACCTGAATTCTCTTGACGCGGAATTTGAGGAGGCGGTCAACGGCTCCGCCTTTAACACTATTCTGTTTGCCGATCGTTTTCCGTTCAGATACCTTTGCAGCGACTATAATATAACTCCCTATGCCGCCTTTTCGGGATGCTCCGCCGAAACGGAGGCGAGCTTTGAAACGATTGCAGGGCTGGCAAAGGCTATAGATGAGCTGAGTCTTCCCGCGGTCGCAGTAACGGAAAGCTCAGATAAGAGCATTGCAAAAACCGTTATTGAAAACACCGTGAGCAAAAACCAAAAAATCGTTGTTTTTGATTCTCTTCAGAGCGTAACAAAGCAAACGCTGAGCAGCGGAAAAACCTATATCGGATCAATGAGAGAAAATCTCAGCGCACTTAAAAACGCGCTTAACTGAGGTTATGAATATGGCAAATAATATAACCCAAATCTCCTGCCGGGACTTAAAGCTCGGCTATGAGGGAAAAACCGTTACCGAAGGGCTGACCTTTGAAGTTAGCAGAGGCGATTATTTATGCGTTATAGGCGAAAACGGCGCCGGCAAAAGCACTCTTATAAAGGCTCTTCTCGGGCTGAATCCGCCGATTTCAGGGAGCATAAGCTTTCCGGGAGGGCTGAGCTCCTCCGCGATAGGCTATCTTCCTCAGCACACCGCCGTTCAAAAAGACTTTCCCGCTTCTGTTAAAGAGATAGTTTTATCCGGCTGTCTCGGCAAGGACGGCTTTCACCCGTTTTACACCAAAAAACAAAAAGCCTTTGCGGAAAAACAGATGGATCGGCTGGGGCTGACGAGGCTTAAAAACCGCTGCTACCGCGAGCTTTCGGGCGGTCAGCGGCAGAGGGTTCTGCTGGCGCGTGCGCTCTGCGCAACCGAAGAAATTCTGCTTTTGGACGAGCCGGTTGCGGGGCTTGACCCGAAGGTAACAAAGGAAATGTATGAGATAATAGAAGATCTCAATAAGAGCGGAGTTACCGTTATAATGGTTTCCCACGATATTTCCGCCGCCGTGAAATACGCTTCCCGCATTCTCCACCTCGGACCCACTCAGCTTTTCTTCGGAACGAAGGACAGCTATATAAAAACCGATGTGGGCAGAATGTTCACCGATTTTTCGGGAGGTGAAGAAAAATGACGGCAGCTTTATTGTCGATAGGAGATAACCTGCAAAACATATTAAATCAGCTCTCATCAATGTTTTTAGACCTGGAGGATATTCCCGGAAAGCTGTCTATGTTTCAGTATCCCTTTGTTCAAAGGGCGCTCATTGCCGGACTTCTGATAGCTCTATGTTCCTCTCTTTTGGGAGTTCCGCTTGTATTAAAGCGGTTTTCATTTATAGGCGACGGCCTTTCTCACGTTGCCTTCGGAGCTATGGCGGTTGCCGCCGTTGTTGGGATCACAAACGAAATGCTTCTCGTTCTCCCGGTTACGATAATAACCGCCGTTTTCCTGCTGAAGACCGGGAAAAACCGAAAAATTATGGGCGACGCCTCTCTTGCGATGCTCTCGGTTGGAGCATTGGGGCTTGGCTACTTTATAATGAACAAGTTTTCAACCTCAGCGAACGTGAGCGGAGACATCTGCTCCACTCTTTTCGGCTCAACCTCAATTTTAACGCTCTCATCGTTTGATATGCGGATGTGCGTTATTATGTCTGCCGTTGTTATAGCGGTTTTCGTTCTTTTCTATAATAAAATTTTCGCCGTGACCTTTGACCCCGACTTCGCCGCCGCAACGGGAACAAAGGCAAACGCCTATAATATGCTCACCGCAGTTATAACCGCCGTTATTATAGTTCTTGCGATGAATCTCGTTGGCTCGCTGCTCATTTCGGCTCTCGTTGTTTTCCCGGCTCTTTCGGCAATGCGGGTTTTCAGGAGCTTTAAGAGCGTTGTTATATGCTCCGCCGTTATTTCGGTTATGAGCGCGGCTTTGGGCATAACCGCCTCGGTATTTATATCAACACCCGTGGGCTCAACAATAGTTGTTATGCAGATACTGGTGTTTGCAGCTTTTTCAATAATAGGTAAAATCAAAACGAAAGGTTGATTATAATATGAAAAAAATCGTTGCACTTCTTTTAACATTCTCATTTTTGTTTTCCCTTGCCGCCTGCTCGGGCGTTAACAGCGGCAATGAACAGGTAACCGACGCAAAGGGAAACGTTCTGCCATCAAACATCCCCTCCGATTCCATATCCGCAATAAAAGAAAAATTCGATCAGATGGAATATGCCGCCTATTGCAATATTTTCTATGATAAGCAGGGCGCGGACTACGAGGGCAAAAAGCTCACAAAAGACGGCACCTTCGCTATAATTCAGGACGAATGGTCGGGAAAAGAGCGCTACTATGTTTGGGGATATTCCGACGGTACCCGCTGCTGCGATTTTCAGTGGGAATTTGTTCCCGCCGACGTAAGCGCGCTTCCTCCCGTTGGCTCATATATCACCGTGACCGGAACGTTTACCTACACCGAGGATCAGATGAGCGGCGCGCTTGACCACTACTGGCTCACCGACACTTCTCTTACCGTTAACGAGGAATACACCGATACCGACGGCTATGACTACGACCTCACCATCATGAGCGCAACTCTTGCCAGAGTTCAGCTTTTCAGTATGCAAAACTATTCCGAAGCTTTTGCCGATAAAACCGTCCGCGTTTTCGGAAGAGCATATTCAACTGACACTCTTCAGCACCCCTATTATGACGAAAGCTGGTATCTTAACTTTTCAGCCGAGGGCAAAGCCCCCGCAACGGGAACCTATCTCATTCTCGGCGGAACTCTCATTCCCGATGGCGAAGGCTGCAAACTGGAAGTTTCCTCATATACCGAAGCATAAGGAGAAAATCCGATGCCGCTTCCCGTTATTATACTGATGTGCATTCTCGGTGTTATAGTCCTTCTCGCGGTTATTTGCACCGTTAGAGCCGTAATAATAAAAAAAGAGCTTCCAAATGTAAAGCCGGCGATTTCGTGGACAAAGCAGGAGGAAGAAAAATACGCGTCTCACCTGTCGGAGATGATAAAAATTCCAACCGTTTCAAAAAAGCAGGAGGAAGCCTATCCCGAATTTACCGAATTTCAGGATAAGCTCAGGGAGCTGTTTCCGCTTTTCTTCCAAAAGGCGGAAAATCACGATGTTGACGGAAATATCCTCAGAAGACTCCCCGGCTCTTCTCCAAAAAAGGGCGCTCTGCTCTTAATGGGGCATCAGGACGTTGTTCCCGCCGATGGGCAGAGCGGCTGGGAATATCCGCCGTTTGACGGAGTTATTAAAGACGGCTGCGTTTTCGGCAGAGGAGCTATGGACTGCAAGAGCACAGTTTGCTGCATTTTGGAAGCAACCGAAGAGCTGCTTAAAGAGGGCTTCTCGTTTAAGGAGGATCTCTGGTTTTTCTCTTCGAGAAATGAAGAAAACTCCGGCGGCGGAAGCGAAGCGGCGGTTGATTACTTAAAAAATAAGGGAATAAGATTAAATGTTGTTATGGACGAGGGAGGAGCGGTCATAGGCGGCGTTTTCCCGGGTCTTAAGGCTCCGTGCTCCGCAATCGGCGTTGTTGAAAAGGGCTTTGTTAACCTTAAATTCACTGCAAAGAGCGCGGGCGGCCACGCTTCAACTCCCCCGAAAAATTCTCCCATTGTCCAACTTTCAAAGTTCGTTGCCGAGGTTGAAAAAAAGGGCATATTTGAGAAAAAGCTCGTTTCTCCCATCCCCGAAATGTTCTCTGCTATTGCGCCGTATCTTCCCTTATATTTCAGAATACCCATGGGAAACCTCTGGCTTTTTAAGGGTATGCTCAAAAGAGTTCTTCCCCTGTTTTCGCCAATGGCTGCGGCTTTTGTTTCAACAACCGCGGCGTTCACTATGTCCGGCGGCAGCGAGACTCCGAACGTCCTCCCCGACAGCGCTTTTATTATCTGCAATATGCGTCCGTCGGTTCATCAGAGCGCCGAAGAGAGCATTGCCGCAATAAGGAAAACGGCCGATAAGTATAATATTGAAACCGAAGTGCTCTATTCAAAAAGCGCCTCCGATACAGCCGATATAAACGGCAGCGAATTTAAGTTTCTCTCTCAGTGCATTTGCGAATGCCTGCCCGATACGGTCGTAACGCCGTATATGATGACGGGCGGAACCGACAGCAGAAGGTTTGAGGCAGTTTGCGATAACGTTCTCAGGTTTACCCCAACCCGCCTTACTTCCGCTCAGCTCGCCGCAATGCACGCCGCAAACGAAAACATAGGCGTTTCAGCTCTCGCAGAAGGCGTTAAGGTTTATAAATACTATATTGAAAAGTATAACGCGTAAAATTTTTTGTTCGCTATCTCTCATCTGATGGCGGCAATCAGAAAACACTGAAATAATTATAACGCTGCTCTGCCGGAAGCAGCGTTATATTGTTAATACAGCAAAATTGACAGTTAATTCAAAAAAATCAGTTTCAGATTCTTTCATAGTTAACTGTCAGAATTTAATTTATTTGACATATGAACGATACCGTGTTATATTGTAATCATCTGATAAGGAGGTTTTTTTATGGCAAAAATTTTGGGCGAAAATATAAAAAATATCCCCTGGGAAGAAAAACCTGAGGGCTGCAGATATCCTGTTTGGAGATATTCGGGAAATCCGATAATAACAAGGGATAATCTATTTTTTGCAAACAGCATTTTCAATTCGGCGGTTGTTCCCTTTGGGGACGGCTTTGCGGGCGTGTTCCGGGTTGACGACAGAACGAGATATCATAATATCGTAACGGGATTCAGCAAGGACGCCATAAACTGGGAGCTTAATGAAAAGGTAATCTTCAACGGCTACGACCCCAGAATCTGCGAAATAGAAAATAAATATTATTTGACCTGGGTAAATCTCACCTCGCACGGAACAACCATAGGCGTTGCAGTGACTGAGGATTTTGTTTCGTGGACTCAGCTTGAGGACGCAACCTATCCCGTTGCGAGAAACGGAGTTCTCTTCCCGAGAAAGATAAACGGAGAATTTGTTATGCTTGTGCGCCCGTGTGACAGAGGCCACACTCCCTACGGCGACATTTTTATCCAGAGAAGCAAGGATCTAAATTACTGGGGAAACTACAGATTTGTTATGGGACCTGAAAAAAACTGGGAAATGACAAAGGTTGGCGCGGGACCCACTCCCATTGAAACTGACGAGGGCTGGCTCACCTTCTATCACGGCGTTTTAACAAGCTGCAACGGCTTTACTTACGCTATGGGCGCGGCAATTCTGGACAGGGACGAACCCTGGAAGGTGCTGCACAGAGCGGATAGCTTTTTGCTCGCACCGCACGAAATATACGAAACCGTTGGAGATGTGCCTAACGTTGTTTTCCCGTGCGCCGCACTCTCCGACGCCGAAACAGGCAAAATAGCCATATATTACGGCGCGGCTGACACCTCTGTTGCCCTCGCGTTTACAACGGTGGATGAAACGGTTAAGTATATTTATGAACACGATTTAATAAAATAAAGTTTAGAGTTTTTCAGAGTTTAGATAAGGAAAATTCTGTTGGCATTTAATCAAAATCCGCCTTTGATTTTTCCGAATCTAAACTCTAAACTCTAAACTTTTAACTCTAAACTCTTATTTCAGCGTTACTATCGTTACTCCGTTTTCGCCTTCACCGTAGGAGCCGAGGCGATAGGATTTAACAAATTTATTGCCCCTTAAATGGTCGCTTACCGCTTTTCTGAGAACTCCGGTGCCCTTGCCGTGGATAACGGTGAATTCTCCTATTCCGCGCATAAGCATAGAATCAAGAAAGCTGTCAAGCGTCAATATTGCCTCATCAGCCGTCATACCCCTTAAATCGCAGCGGCTGTCGGCAGAGGCGGTGAGGTTGCTCTCAGTTCCGGTGTTTCGGGTGAACACCGGTTCTTTTTTTTCTGTCTTTTTCTTTTCGATAAGCCTTAATGACGACAGCTTGACCCTCATTCTGGCGGAGCCTGAAAGAACCTCAACATTTCCCTTTCTGTCCGCCGGAGAGAGAACCTTAGCCTCTTTGCCGAGGTCGGTTATAAACACGCTGTCGCCCGAAATAAGCTGACGCGGTAAAACATAATCGTCATCGTCATATAAATTTGTTGTAACGGGATTTATCGCTCTGTCAAGCTCATTTAATCCCTTTTTCATACTCTGCTTGGCTCTCCTGGCAAGCTCGCCGGCGTCGGCGGTTGTTTTCATCTCTTTTCTGAGTTTTTCAACCTCCAAAAGCAGGGCGTTTGCCTCTCTTCTTGCGCTCTCAGAAATTTTAAGAGCCTCGCTCTGAGCCTTTTCATATTCTTTTTTAAGAAGGCTGTCGGCGTCCTTAAGCTTGTCCTGAGCCTGCTTCAGCTTTTCTTCATATTCTCTGCGAAGTCCGTCCGCCCTCTCTTTTTCGCTCTCCATTGAAAGGCGCGCGCGCTCAAGAGAATCAACAACGTTTTCAAAGCGTGTGCTCTCCTCCGAAACAAACTGTTTTGCCCTTTCGATTATCTCTTTGTCCATACCGAGCTTTTCGGATATCGCAAAAGCGTTTGAGCGTCCGGGAACACCTATAAGAAGGCGGTAAGTTGGGCGGAGAGTGTTAACGTCAAACTCGCAGCAGGCATTTTCAACCCGGGGAGTTTGAAGAGCATAGGTTTTAAGCTCGGCATAGTGGGTTGTTGCGGCAACTTTCGCTTCGTTTATATGCAGTCTTTCAAGAACGGCCGTTGCAAGCGCGGCGCCCTCAACCGGGTCTGTTCCCGCGCCAAGCTCGTCTATCAGAACAAGGCTGTTTTCATCGCTGTTTTCAAGAATTGAAACTATATTCACCATATGCGAGGAAAACGTTGAAAGCGATTGCTCAATGCTCTGCTCATCGCCTATATCTGCAAAAACCTTTTGAAAAACGCAAATTTCGCTGTTATCATATGCCGGAATGAGCAGTCCGCACTGCGCCATAAGCGTTAAAAGACCCAGAGTTTTAATTGAAACTGTTTTGCCGCCGGTGTTCGGACCGGTTATAACAAGGGTGTCAAACTCCATTCCGAGGTAAATGTCGGTTGGAACAACCTTTTTTTGGTCAAGAAGCGGATGACGCGCCTTTTTCAGGTCAATTTTTCCCGAGGCGTTTAATATCGGCACGCTCGCCTTCATCTTATATCCGAGCTGAGCCTTGGCAAAAATAAGATTCAGCTCAACAAGGCTTTCATAATTATGCTTTATAGTGTCGCCGTAATCGCCCGCCATAGCCGAAAGCTCGCTTATAATGCGGTCAATTTCCTCTTTTTCCTTGCTTTCAAGAACTTTTATCTCGTTGTTGGCTTCAACAACAGCCATAGGCTCAATAAAAACGGTTGCGCCGCTGCCGGAGGTGTCATGAACAAGGCCGGGAACCTCAGAACGGTGCTCGTTTTTAACGGGGATAACAAAGCGTCCGTTTCGCTGGGTTATAATTGCCTCCTGCAAAATTTTCTGATAATGGGAGGAATGGATCATTGAATCCAGTTTTTCGCGTATGCTCTGCGAACGGTTTCTTATTTTGCGGCGTATATCCGCCAAAGCGGGAGAGGCATGGTCGCTTATGTCCTCTTCGCTGAGAATTGCCGAAGTTATGCTGTCTTCAAGCTGTTTATTAGGAATCAGAGACGAAAAGAAAACGTCAAGACAGGAATCGCTTCCGGGGTTATTAAACCTCCATTCGTAAACCGAGCGGATAACTCTGAGCACCTCGGCGATATCAAGCAGCTCTCTGAGCGAAAGCATACCGCCCGCCGCGCCGCGCGAGAGAGCGGAATTAACATTTTTAACCGCGCCGAAGCTCGGAGATCCGTATTTTGCCATAAGAACATATGCCGCGTTAGTCTGATTTATAAGCGCGTTCGCATCATACAGCATACTGACCGGCTCAAGAGAAAGAGCCAGCTCCTTTGCGTCCGGAATGCTCGCGCAATCGGACAGCATTTTTAAAATTTTATCAAGCTCTAAAGCTTTTGAGTGTCTGTTTAACATAATTATTGCTCACTCCGTTCGCATAAATTCGGAATTTCGGGAAAATCGCAAGCAATTTTTTGATTATATAAATTTAATTACAATTTTCAGTCTTTAACGGAAAAACCGGTATAAACTTTTACTGTCAATTTATAATTTTTATTTAATTCCTAATTATTCATTCAGAATCCCGAATTAAATCAGCAACAGCGAACCTTAAACCTCAGTTCCTCCAACCGGTCTTATCTTCAAAACATAGCACGCGCCTTCGCCGAACACGCTTTCAAGAGTGCTCTTATATTTGCTCAAAAGCTCATTCGGAACAAATGCCTGAATCGTTCCGGCAAAACCGCCGCCGTGAACTCTCCAGGCGCCTTTGCCCGAAAGCACCTTCTCGCTCAGGGCAAGAGCCAGCGCAACCGGCTGACTTTGGGGAGCCGATGCAGCAAAAACGTTTTGGTTGTATGTATAAGAAGAAAGTCCCGATGAAATCGTTATTTCCTTAAATTTTTCAAAATCGCCTTTTGCAAGAGCCTCTGCTTCGCAGTCAACTCTCTTATTTTCCGCATAGAAATGCAGCGCCCTTAAAACCGGTCTTTCGCCGAGCTTATCCCTTATAAGGGCGATATTGTTGAGAACGTCATCTTCGCTTGTTTCTCTGAGACACTTTTTGCCGAAAATGCCGGCAACTGCCTCCATTTCGCTTCTGATAGACGCGTATTCATCGGTGAGGTCTGCATGGTCGGCGCGGGTGTCAACAATGCAAAGAGAGTGTCCGCAGGAGGCAAAATCAAAACTTACGGGCTCAATTACTGGAGCATCCCCGTTGCCGAAATCAATTTTAACAAATCCGCCCACTGAGCAGGCCATCTGATCCATAAGTCCGCAGGGCTTTCCGAAAAACTCGTTTTCAGCATACTGAGCTATTTCGGCTATCGTTACGGGAGAAATTTTTCCGTCGTTATAAAGATAGTTGAGCATTGTTCCAACAAGCACCTCATAAGAGGCGGAGGACGACATTCCCGAACCCTTAAGAACGTTATTAACCGTAACTGCGTTAAAGCCGCCTATGTTATAGCCCAACTGCTTAAAGCGAGAGGCAACACCTCTGACGAGAGAGGCGGATTTTTCTCTTTCGTTTTTCTGAGGAGTTAAAACAGAAAGGTCTATTCGGTCTCCCGGATAATTTTCGGATTTAATAAAAATTATATTGTTATCTGTTTTTGAGGCGCAGGCGGCGGCGTCAAGATTTATAGCCGCGGCAATAACCTTACCCTTGTTGTGGTCGGTGTGGTTTCCGCATACCTCCGTTCTGCCAGGAGCTGAGAAAAAGCGGATATCCTCTCCGTTTTCAAATTGCTCCTTAAAAAGATCGATTAAATGCAGATATCTCTTTCTCGCGGTTTCAGCGTTTTCATACAGTCTTAAAAAGCGTTCGTCAAAGCTGCCTCCCCCTATAAGTTCAGCCATTTTCTTCAGATCGTTCATTTTTATTTTCCTTTCTGTTTTTTCTCTTGCCGATATGTGAAAATCTTGTTGTTAAACCTAAAACTCCCTGCAAAAAGAAGAATGATATTCCGCTGAGGATAAAAAGAACTATGAGCGGTATATAAAACCTTCCCGAGAGAGGGTCATAAACGTTGTTGCCTATATAGCTGTAAGATATGAGCTTGGGCAGAATAGCCCCCATTGAAATAAGAAAATATTTAACAAACGGATATTCAAAGCTGCCGTAGAGATGGCTAACCGTGTTAAACGGAAAAATGGGAACAAATCTCATTGCAAAAAGCACCCAAGGGTCGCTTTTTCCCTCGGTTGTAAAGGCGGTGTTTATTGCGGGATTTTTTTTAAGAAGCCTGTTCATCCAGCCCTCGCCCATTTCAACTCCGGTATAATAGCGAAACGCTATTGTAAACGCCATGCCGAAGGCGTCTATTATAAGAGCCCATTTCGGCTCAAATATCATGCCCGTTATGATATAAAGAGCGGCATAGGGGTAAATCGGCGTCATACTTCTTAAAATATAAAGCAAAAAGATAACTATTATAATAAGCCAGTGGTTTCCCAAAGCCGCAACTTCGTATTCAAAGTTTTTAATTATGTCAAGATACTGCTGATACTTCTCCTGAACTGAATCTATCTGCATAAAAATAACTATGGCAAGGCAAGCCGCCGCCGCTATAAAGCAGCCGGTTCCGAGAAGCTTAAAAAGCCTTATCGTATGTTTTTTGCTGTTTTGCTTTGACAAAAAAATCACCGAAAAATTTTATTATTTTAGGATGCGGTAGCTAACGCTCCCTTGAGATGAGGGATGGGGAATTTAATTTATATTTTGATAATAAAATTAAATCAGATATTTATGTTAAATGCTGAAATTTGAATATATTTATATAATCAAAAATTGCCTGCGATTTTTCCAACTCTCATTCTGCAATCGGAGCGGGCAATATCCCTTCATTACTTGAGAACATTGAACTCCGATTTTATTATAATATATTTATTTGGTCAGGTCAAGTTTTTTGCTCTGTTTGTTCAAACTGCACAATCAGATATATAAAAAATATATTTGACTAATTTATTATAATCAATTATAATATAAATTATGAATAATGAAAAGAGGAAAGTATTATGGGTAAAAAATTGACCCGTTCATACGGGACCACCTATTCAAGAAAAGAACTTACGGGATATCTTGTAGGTCTTGCAGGTCAGAATATTATTTATAATATTATAGGCACAGGACTTACATTTTATTTTCAAAACGTAATTTTTATTCCTGCAATAGCCTGTTCGGTGATCTTTGCCGTTGCAAGAGTTTGGGACGCCATAAACGATCCGATGATGGGCTCTATTGTTGACAAAACCAGAACAAAATGGGGCAAATGCAAGCCCTACCTTATGTTTATTCCTCCCGTTATTCTTATAACAACAATAGTTCCGTTCTTAAACGGAATGTATGCCTGGACCGATGCGAGCGGCGCAACCTTCACCGCATCTCCCGGAGCGCGCGTTGCCATTATCGGATGGGCAGCAGTTTCATATATCTTATGGGGTATGACCTACACCATAGGCGATATTCCTCTCTGGGGCGTTACATCACTTATGACCGAAAGCCAGAGCGACCGCGCAAAAATTCTCTCTCTTGCCCGTATCTGCGCCTCCTTCGGAGCTATCGGTATGGCGTTTACCTTCATTGCCCCCGCCTTTACCGGTATGTTCACCTCAAAGGGTATGGACGATCAGCACGCTCTTCGCGCAGCCTATATTTTAACTGCAGTTATTTTAACGGTGTTTGCTTCAATTCTGTTTGAGGTTACCGGCCTTTCCGTTCACGAGCGCGTTGAGCAGTCAAACGAAACTCACACAATGAAGGAAAACTTCAAAACTATGTGGAATTGCCTTCCCTTCCGTCAGCTGCTCATTTCCGGCGTTCTGAGAAGCCCTATTCAGCTCCTATCTCTCGTTGCGATGCCGCTTGTTATGTATTATTTCTTCAATAACGATCTCGGCGGAACTCTTATGACTGAGAACGGACTTAACATCGCCGTTGTTATAAAGGTAATTTTCCTGTTTGTGGGCGTTATGGGCGGTATGCTCGTATCCTCGGGCGTTACTCCGTCTCTTGCGGGCAAAATAGAAAAGAAAAAGCTCTATAACTGCTATTCCATAATAGGCGCTATTCCCTTTGCTCTTGTTTTTGTTGTTTATTATATAACCCATAAAACCGGCGGAGACCTTCTCAGCTGGCCGATGACGATAATAATAAGCATTGTTTTCTTCGTTGCGTCATGGGCGCAGGGCGGCTTAAACGTTTTGCAGTCGGTTATGATAGCGGACTGCGTTGACTATGAGGAATATAATAACGGCATCAGACCCGACGGCGTTTTCTTCTCCGGTCAGTCGTTTATAACAAAGCTCTCCTCCGGTATAGCCTCGCTTATTTACGGCGGAGTGAGCGCGGTTGTAGGTTTTTCGGGCGACAATCTTTCGATCCTCAACGCTGCTCTTCTTGAAGGCGCAAGCTTTATAACATATGATGGCGGTAAATTCGCAACGGCTCTCTTCTTCTGCGTTTCCATTCCTCCGGCAATCGGAATGGTTCTTTCCTCTATCCCAACTCTCAAATATGCCCTTTCTGACAAAGAACACACTAAAATGCTTGACGAGCTGAACGCAAGGAGAAATGCTGTAAGCAAATAAAAGTTAATTCAGAATCAGGAATTCGGAATTTAGGGACCCGCGGTCGGCATTTATAAAAATACTTATAATAAAGTAACAGTGGACAGGTAAAAACCTATCCACTGTTTTATTTTTATCGCATTATAATTCCTATTTATATTTAATTCACTCTTATAACCGTTGCCGGAGTAAAGCCGTCAATAAAGTCAATAGCCGTTCTCAGGTCTTTTTCTTTTTTCTTTTCAGTTAAAAAGGCTATCTCGTTTTCAGGAGCGTTATTTCTTGAAAGAAATTTAACTTCATCAAAATTCTCTCTTATTGCCGAAACAGCTCTGTTTTTATCCTTTACATACCCTCTAACATAAAGCGACGTCTCATATTCATCAAACTTCAAAACATCGTTTTTTGTGCCGTTTTTCCAAGAATAGGTGCTGTCAAATCCCGGAGCCCTTACGCAATCAAGCACATCGGCAACAACCGCGCCGGCGGTTGCGTCCTTTCCTGCTCCCGGGCCGTATAAAAATACCTCTCCAACCTTATTTCCTTTTATCTTAACGGCGTTAAAAACTCCTTCAACTCCCGAGATAAGGTCGTTTCCGTCTATAACCGCAGGAGCAGTTACAGCGTAAATTTTGCCGTTTTCAAGCCTTTTTCCCCTGCCTATGAGCTTTATCTTTGCTCCGAAGGAATCAACATATTCAACGTCCTCGCTGCTTATTCCGGTTATTCCTTCTGTGCGTATCTCATCGGGATAAATATGTTTTCCGAAGCATACCGAGCATAGGATAGCCGTTTTTCTCGCCGCATCATATCCCTCTATATCGTCAGTCGGGTCTTTTTCGGCATAGCCGTTTTCCTGAGCGAGCTTAAGAGCCGCCGAATTAGTCATTTTATCCTTTATCATTTTTGTGAGAATAAAATTTGATGTTCCGTTGAGTATTCCCTCAAAGGAGCTTATATCATTTGCCGCGAGACCGTAAAACAGCGTTCTTATAACGGGAATTCCGCCGCAAACAGACGCGCCGAATCTGAATGAAACGTTATTTTTCTTTGCCGCCTCAAAAAGCTCTTCGCCCTTTTCGGCAACGAGCTGTTTATTTGAAGAAACAACGCTTTTTCCTGAATTCAGGCATTTTAAGCAGAAATCAAAGGCAGGGTTTATTCCTCCCATCGCCTCAACAACAACGCCAACTTCCGGATCGTTTGCTATAATGTTTATATCGTTTATCTGCAGCGCTTTCTTTTCCTCGTCAAGATTTTTTTTGTCGAGAATATACTTAACGCTTATTTCATCTGAACAGCCCTTATACAGCCTTTCGGACATATCTCTTACTATCTCATAAACTCCTGAGCCAACAACTCCGCAGCCCATTATTGCTATCTTCATATATTTACCTTCCAATTTCCTTGTTTGTTTATTTTACAATAAAATGAGACGTGTGTAAAGAGTTAATTAGGAATTAGGAATGCATAAATCGGAAATATATTTTCCCTAAATTCCGGATTCTGAATTATTTTATATTATACAATTTATTATAAACTATATATTTATATATCTAATTTAAAAAACCTATTGAACTAGAGCATAAATTATGCTATAATCAATCAGATAATTATTAACCGGGAGATATATTATGGACACTATGGGCGACGTTTGGAAGGAAGTCCTTTCAATATGTAAAACTAAAGTTTCCGAAACAATGTATAATCTCTGGATAGAGCCCCTCCAGCTTGTTAAATTTGAAAACGATACCTTTATTTTTTTAATAGCAACGGAATTTAAGAAATCCATTATAATGGACAAGTTTTCCGACGTTATAAAAGAAAGCTTTGAAGAGGTTATGGGCTTTAGCGTTGAGATAGATATTCTTGTAAGCGGAAATAAACCTGTTATTCAGAATTCTACCGAAAATGAAGAAAAAAAGCAGCACTTCAGCTTAGCCAGGGAATTCACCTTTGATAATTTCATAGTAGGCAAATCAAATAACTTTGCCCACAGCGTTTCTCTCGGGGTCGCTTCAAACCCCGGAACGCTCCACAATCCCCTTTTGATATACGGAAGATCCGGCCTCGGAAAAACTCATCTTCTTCTTGCTATAGAAAACGAGCTTCGCCGCAATAATCCCGATATGGTAATAATTTATATAACCGGCGAGGATCTTATGAACGAACTGATAAAGGGGCTTAAGGTAAAAAATCCCGTTCCCTTCCGCAACAAATACCGCAATGCCGACGCTCTGCTTGTTGACGATATTCAGTTCATTCAAAAGAGCGACTCCTTCCAGGAGGAATTTTTCCACACCTTTGACACTCTTTACAGAGCCGGAAAGCAAATAGTTCTTACATCCGACGTTCCTCCCAGAGAAATGCTGATTTTGGACGACCGTCTTCGTTCCCGATTTGAACAGGGAGTTCTTGCGGACGTTCAGCCGCCGGACTTTGACACAAGAAAGGCAATTATAATAAACAAGTGCGAACAGCTTCAGTTAAGGCTTAGCAACGAATCTGTTGATTATATCGCTCAGAACGTTAAAAACAATATCCGCCAGATAGAGGGAACCGTTAATAAGGTTTCGGCATATGTAAAGGCCTACGGCAGCGAGATAACCGACGAGCAGATAAAGGACATAGTTAAGGACGTAACAACCGATTCAAAGCCATTATCCGTAAGAATTGACAACCTAATAGTTTATATAGCAAAGTCCTTCGGAGTTTCATCGGCGGATATAAAATCGGATAAAAGGCAGTCAGATATAAATCTTGCCCGCCAGATATCAATGTATGCCATAAAAGAGGTAACAAACCTAACTCTTCAGGACATAGGCAAAATTTTCGGAAAAAACCATTCAACGGTTCTCCATTCAATAAGCCAGGCGAAGGAAAAAACAGAAGAAAACCCCCAGCTTAAAAACATTTTCACCGAAGCGGTTGAGGAATTCAGGAATGAATGATTAACGGCCGCTTACGCTCCCCGGGATGAAAATAGGAAAAATCGCAGGCGGTTATTGAATATATTATAAAAACTGAAATTTCATTTTCTAACGAAAATATCATTGTTATTTTTAGTTTTAAATTATTAAACTAAATTCCGGACGAAGTTTCGCTGCTCACATTCCTCATCCCCCATACCGCGAACGAAGTGAGCAATATCCCGCGGACTGCTGCGAATAAAACTTATAAACATTTTTTTCAAATTTAAACAATTCGGTTTTCAACAATATAAACATTTAAAAGAAAAGCCTGTTCAACGGCAAAAATTATCAAAATGTTTTAAAAAATCATTTTTACCCGTTTTTTGCTTATTTATTCAGCATTTAGAAAATTTTTAAACATTTTGAACAAACACTACTTATACTACTGTTTTTAAATATATTATTTTTTGTGACGGAGGAAGAACTTATGAGAATAGTTTGCGAAACAGCAAAACTCACTGACGTGTGCCTTAATGTTCAGAGATGTATACCCAATAAATCGGTTATGCCGCATCTTGAGGGCATTCTCATTAAAACCGAGGGTGAAAATTCAATTGAGCTCAGCGGTTTTGATCTTGATCTCGGAATAACAAAAAAAATGGAGGTAAGCGTTGAAAGGGAAGGAGCAGTTGTTTTAAACGCGAAAACCTTTTGCGAAATACTGAGGCACCTGCCTGAAGACACGGTTTATATAGACTGCGATGAAAAAAACATATGCAGCATAAAGAGCGGAGAGGTTGAATACACCGTTATAAGCGTTGATCCCGATGAATATCCGGAGCTTCCTAAAATAACGGAAGAAAAACCCTTTACCGTTTCAAAAAAGGTGCTTAAAAATATGATAAAGCAAACCATATTTGCCGTGTCGGTCGACGATTCAAAAACCGTTCACAGGGGAATAAAGTTTGAAATAACCTCCGGGCAGATAAGGCTTATTGCGCTTGACGGTTTCCGCCTTGCGATAAGAACGGAATTCACCGAATACGGCGGCCCCGATTTAAGCTTTATTGTTCCGGCTAAAACCCTCTCTGAAATAATTAAATTTATAGACGATGAGGACGAATTTATAAGCGTGAGCATAGGCAGAAGACATATTATTTTTAATATTAACGGCTACTGTATAATTTCCCGCCTGCTTGAGGGAGAATTTCTGGACTACAGAAGCGCGGTTCCTACCGCAAAGAGCACGGTAGTTCGGGTCAATACCTCAAATATGATAGAATGTATTGAAAGAGCTTCAATTATCATAACCGAAAAAATGAAAAGCCCCATAAAATTTATATTTGACGAGGATCTTATAAAATTATCTGCGGTTACTGCTCTCGGCAGTGCGAGCGACAAAATAAGGGCTTCAATTGACGGAAAACGCACAGAAATAGGCTTTAATAATCGCTTTATTCTGGACGCTCTGAGAAGCTGTGACAGCGATGAAATTCTCATAAACCTAAACGGTTCGGTTGCTCCCGCAGTTATTCTTCCAACCGACGGAGAGAGCTTTCTCTATCTGATTCTTCCCGTGAGGATAAAAACCTAAAATATGGCAAAACGAATAAAGGTTAAGCTTTTAGAGCTTAAAACAGAAAATCTTATAATAATAACCGAATTTATAAAGCTGGATCAGGCTCTTAAATTTTCCGGTATAGCCGAAACGGGCGGACACGCCAAGGAGCTTATAGAAAAGGGAGCTGTGAGAGTTAACGGCGAAGTTTGCCTTTCCCGCGGAAAAAAGCTCTACCCGGGCGACAGTTTTGAATACAAGAGCATTAAGTTTATTTTGGAAAAGCAATGATAGTAACCGAGGTAGGCATAAAAGGCTTCAGAAATCTGAGCGAAACGGTTTTTGAGCCTTGCGGGGAAATAAATATATTCCACGGCGAAAACGCCCAGGGAAAAACAAATATCGCGGAGGCAATATGGCTTTTCAGCGGTATGAAGAGCTTTCGAGGGGCAAAGGACAGCGAGCTTATAAATTATAACAGCCAAAGCGCAAGGCTGAGTATTAAATTTCAGAACAGCATAAGAGAAAACAGCGCTCAGATAACGGTGAGCAATAAAAGAAGCGCCGTATTAAACGGCGTTAAGCTTCCGAGCTGCGTATCTCTTATAGGAAAATTAAGCGCGGTGGTTTTTTCTCCGTCCTTTTTATCGGTTGTTGAAAGCGGACCCAGCGAGAGAAGAAGATTTATCGACGCGGCCGTTTGCCAGATAAAACCCTCTTTTGCAGCGGTGCTTTCGGAATATTCAAAGCTGTTAAAGCAGAGAAATTCTCTTTTAAAGGACGTTTCGTTTGAATCCTCTCTTCTTGATATTTTGGATGTTATTGATGAAAAAATGGCTTTGGCAGGAGAAAGGATAGCCCGGGAGAGAAAAGATTATCTTTCTGTGTGTGTTCCTCCGGCAAAGGAGATTTTTTCGGGGCTTTCCTCCGGAAAAGAAGAGGTTGATTTTATTTATAAAAGCTCATATGAAAGCTTTTCTTCTCTTAAGGATGCATTAAAAAATAACAGAAAAACCGATATTATAGCAGGAATAACTTCATCCGGACCCCACAGAGACGATATTGACATCCTCTTAAACGGCGTTTCGGTAAAGTCTTTCGGCTCTCAGGGGCAAAAGAGATCCTGCGCGGTTGTATTAAAGCTCACAGAAGCTCATATACTCGGTGAAAAAACAGGCGAAAAGCCCATTATAATTTTAGACGACGTTATGAGCGAGCTGGATGCCTCACGGCAGGATTTTATATTAAATCACATAAAAAACAGACAGGTATTTATAACCTGCTGTGATCCGTCTTCCGTTTATGCGGCTTCAGGCGGAAAAAAATTTGAGATAAAAAACGGAAATATAATAAAATGTATTTAAATATCGGCTCCGAAGAGCTGCTAAAAAAAAATATTATAGGAATTTTTGATCTTGACACTTCAACCGTTTCAAAAAAGACGCGCGATTTTATAAACAAGGCTCAAAAGGACGGAAAAATAATAACGCTGTCGAATGAGCTGCCTAAATCCTTTATTTTAGAAGCGGAAAAAGGAAAAGAAGAAAAGGTGTATATATCCCAGTTTTCGGCCGCAACCCTTTTAGGAAGAAGCGAAGACTTGTTTTGACAGGAGGTTTACTTATGCAGGATACAGACATAAGAGAAGAAAATTTTGATGAAATAGAGCTTGGAGAAGACGGCGAAATGAACACCGTTGTAACCGAGAAATATGACGCCAATCAGATTCAGGTTCTCGAAGGACTTGAGGCTGTTAGAAAAAGACCCGGTATGTATATCGGTTCAACAGGCCCGAGAGGACTTCATCATCTTGTTTATGAGATACTTGACAACTCAATAGACGAGGCTCTTGCCGGCTACTGCACTCATATCGAAGTTGAGATTCTTCCCGGAGATATTATAAGCGTAAGGGATAACGGCAGAGGTATTCCGGTTGATATAAACGAAAAGCAGGGTATGCCCGCCGTTACGGTTGTTTTAACCGTTCTTCACGCAGGCGGAAAGTTCGGCGGCAGCGGATATAAGGTGTCGGGCGGTCTCCACGGAGTTGGTTCTTCGGTTGTTAACGCCCTTTCGGAGTGGCTTGAAGTTCAGGTAAGTCAGAACGGACATATCCACCGCCAGCGCTTTGAAAGAGGAAACATTGCAAGCGACCTTGAAATTATAGGCGATACCGATGAAACCGGAACTCTTATCCTATTTAAAGCAGATCCCGAAATATTTAAGGAAACAACAGTTTACGAATACGAAACTCTTCAGAGAAGAATAAGAGAGCAGGCTTTCTTAAACGCGGGATTAAAGATAACTCTCACCGATTCAAGAGATCCCGAAAATATAATTGAGGAAGAATTCTGTTTTGAAGGCGGACTTCGCAGTTTTTCCCATTTTTTGACTGAAAACAGAGGGCTTACCGCAATTCACGACGAGCCTATTCATTTTTCAACGGTTCAGGGGGAAAGAAGCGCGGAAGTTTCTATTATGTATAACGACGGTTATAACGAGCTTATTCTGAGCTTTGCCAATAACGTTAGAACCGTTGACGGCGGAACCCACGAAACCGGCTTTAAGAACGCTTTAACAAGAGTTTTTAACGACTACGGCAAAAAAATGAACCTGCTTAAAGACAGCGATAAAAACCTCTCGGGCGAGGACGTCAGAGAAGGACTTACCGCCGTTATCAGCGTTAAGCTCACCGAAGCGCAGTTTGAGGGGCAAACAAAGGGCAAGCTCGGCAACACCGAAATGGCTACTCTTGTTAATAAAATGGTCTATGAAAAGCTGATGACCTATTTTGACGAAAACCCAAATGTTGCAAAGCTGATATTTAATAAATCGCTTGAAGCCTCCAGGGCGAGAGAGGCGGCCAGAAAGGCAAGAGAGCTTGCCAGAAGAAAAACCGCGTTTGACGGCGGCTCGCTTCCCGGAAAGCTTGCGGACTGCACCGATAAGGACCCCGCGAAAACAGAAATCTTCATTGTTGAGGGAGACAGCGCCGGAGGCTCCGCAAAGCAGGGCAGAGATCCAACCATTCAGGCAATTCTCCCCCTTTGGGGCAAGATGCTGAACGTTGAAAAGGCAAGAATAGATAAGGTTATAGGCAATGAAAAGCTCGTTCCGGTTGTTCTTGCCCTCGGAACGGGAATAGGCGATGAATTTGATATAACCAAGCTCAGATATCATAAAATCGTTATTATGGCGGATGCCGACGTTGACGGCGCGCATATCTGCACTCTGCTTTTAACCTTCTTTTTCCGCTATATGCGCCCGCTTATAGAGCAGGGATATGTATATATAGCCCAGCCCCCGCTTTACCGCTTAACTAAGGGAAAGAAGCACCACTATGCCTACACCGATGAGCAGAGAGATCAGATAATCTCCGAAATAGGAGCGGGCTATACTATCCAGAGATACAAAGGTCTCGGTGAGATGGATCCCGATCAGCTCTGGGAAACAACAATGAATCCCGAAGTGCGGACAATGAAGAGAGTTAATATCTCCGATATGATAGAGGCGGACGAAACCTTCTCAATTCTTATGGGTGATAAGGTTGAGCCGCGCAGAAACTTCATTGAGAAGAACGCTCGCTTTGTTCAAAATCTTGACGTATAAGGAGGAAACAGAGTATGGATAATGAAAATAATATTGAAATAAATCTTCCTTCCGATAACGGCGAAAACCTAACCGGCAATTTATTGGAGGTTGATCTCAATAAAGAGATGAGAACCTCCTTCCTCTCCTATTCAATGTCGGTTATAATGCAGAGAGCTCTGCCGGACGTTCGCGACGGACTTAAGCCCGTTCACCGCAGAATTCTCTATACGATGTATGAAAACAATCTCTCCCCCGATAAGGAATACCGCAAATGCGCCGATACCGTAGGTGCGGTTTTGGGACGCTATCATCCCCATGGCGACGCTTCTGTTTACGATGCTATGGTGCGCCTTGCTCAGGATTTCTCAATGCGTTATCCCCTTGTTGACGGACACGGAAACTTCGGTTCGGTTGACGGCGACCCGCCTGCGGCCTACAGATACACAGAGAGCCGTATGAGCAAAATGACGCTCAAAATGCTCTCGGATATAGATAAGGACACGGTTGATTTTATACCGAACTATGACGACCGCTTAAAAGAACCAACCGTTCTCCCATCGCGCATACCCAATCTCCTTGTTAACGGCTCAATGGGTATTGCCGTTGGTATGGCAACAAATATCCCGCCCCACAACATAGGCGAGGTTATAGACGGTATGTGCTGCATTATCGACAACCCGGACTGCACTCTTGACGATCTTATGGAGCATATAAAAGGACCCGACTTCCCAACCCGCGGCATAATTATGGGCAAGGCGGGTATCCGCTCAGCCTACGCCACCGGCAGAGGCAAAATAACCGTTCGCGCCCGCGCGGAGATCGAAGAAACAAAGAACGGAAAATTCCAGATAAAGGTAACAGAGCTTCCCTATCAGGTTAATAAGGCAAGGCTTATTGAAAACATAGCGGAGCTTCACCGCGACAAGAAGATCGACGGTCTTTCAAACGTAAACGACTATTCATCGCGTGACGGAATGAATATCGTTATTGAATTAAAGCGTGACGCAAATCCCCAGGTAGTTTTAAATCAGCTGTTTAAATTTACCGATCTTCAAACCACCTTCGGCGTTATTATGATAGCTCTTGTTAACGGCGAGCCGAAACAGCTCACCTTAAAGCAGACGCTGGAACACTATATCGACCATCAGAGCGAAATAGTCCGCAGAAGGACTGAGTTTGACCTTAAAAAGGCTCAGGACAGAGCGCATATTGTTGAGGGATTATTAAAAGCCCTTGACTTTATTGACGAGGTAATTGCCATTCTTCGCGCTTCAAAGACCGTTTCCGAGGGCAAGGAAAACCTTATGGAGCGCTTCGGATTTGACGATATTCAGGCAACCCACATCGTTCAGATGCGCTTAGGGCAGTTAACGGGACTTGAAAGAGAAAAGCTTGAGGACGAGATGGGCGAGCTTCGCATGAAGATAGCTGAGTTCCTTGAAATTCTCAGCTCACATCAAAATATCTTAGCTCTTGTTAAAAAAGAGGCTCTTGAAATCAAAAACAGCATAAACGACCCCCGCCGCACAGAGATAGTTAACGTTTCGGGCGAGGTCGATATTGAAGAGCTTATCCCTGTTGAGGACTGCATTTACACCAAAACGCGCCTCGGATATATAAAGAGGATACCGGCTGAAGAATACCGCATCCAGCGCAAGGGCGGCAAAGGAAAGATAGGCCTTACCACCCGCGAGGAAGACATAGCCGACACTATGTTCTCCTGCTCGACCCATGCCTTTATTATGTTCTTCACAACAAAGGGCAAGGCATATAAGCTCAAGGGCTATGAGATCCCCGAGGGCAGCCGCACCTCAAAGGGCGTTAACCTCATAAACATTCTTCAGATGGATTCTGATGAAAAGGTATCGGCAATGATAAAGCTTCCCGAAAATGAGGAAGAATTTTATCTGAGTATGATAACCAGAAAGGGAGTTATAAAGAGAACTGCTCTTTCGGATTTCAAAAATATCAGAAAATCGGGTATAATAGCAATAAATATAGATGAGGGCGATGTTCTCGAAAACGTTCTGATAACAAACGGAAACGACGATATCTTTGTTGCAACCCACAACGGCCTCGGCATCAGATTCAACGAAAACGATTCCCGCGTTCTCGGCAGAACAGCAAGGGGCGTTAAGGCAGTGTCCTTTAAGAGCGATGACGACTATGTTGTAGGTGCGGAGGTAATAGGAGAAAACGAAACCGAAGGAAGAATACTCACCGTAAGCGAGGACGGAACCGGCAGAAAGAGCATTTATGACGACTACCGCGTTCAGTCCAGAGGCGGCTTCGGCTCAATGAACTACCGCACCGATAAATACGGCCTTGTTGCGGGAGTTAAAAAGATTTATGACGACGACGATATTATAATGATATCCTCCGCCGGTATAATTATCCGTCTTTCCGGCGAGGATGTAAGAGAATGCGCAAGACCCTCAAAGGGCGTTCGTCTTATAAAGCTCGGCGAAGGAGATAAGGTAATAGCCATAACTTCGGTTAAAAAAATGAGCGAAGAGGAACATTCTGACGAAGAAGAAAACACCGATGAATAATTCAGAATTCTGAATGAAATGAACCTGCGGTCGGCATTATATAATGATCAAAAAATCGCTTGCGGTTTTTCCTAAATTCCGAATTATATAATGTTAATAAATAATCAGTGTTTACTTAAGTTGAAATTTGCACGGAGAGAAAAAAAATGGGCAAAAATAATACTTCTGCAAAGGGCAAAAAAAAGCAGTCCGCCGCCGACAGCAAATATAAAACTCTGTTTATCATACTGAGCGTTCTTATTGTTATTGCTGTTGGAGTTCTTATTGTTATAAACGTAATTTTTGATTTCAAAAAAGAGCCGAATGTTGATGATCCCGGAAGCTTTGCGGACGTTATCGACAAAAGCGATGACGTTATTGACGAAGAAATTCAAATTGATATGCTGTTAGAGCTTCGGGGCAGCGGGGATCTGTTTTCGGTTTTAAAAAGCTGGGCAACCACAAACACGGAAAACTCCTTTATGAGAAGCAAAGACGTGCTCAATATCCTGCTTGTTGGTATAGATAACTCGGGTAAAAACTCCGATGTTATGATAATTGCGAGCGTGGACAGCAAAAACGAAAAAATAACTCTAACCTCCGTTATGCGTGACAGCTACACTTACATGTCAACTCCAGCCGGCGAAACGGCAGCAAAAATAAACGCCGCCTACGCCAACGGAGGCATAAAAAGCCTTATAGAGACTATTGAAGACGACTATAAGATAAAGCTTGACCACTATGTAAGCGTTACCTTCAGCACCTTTATTGAGATCGTTGACACTCTCGGCGGAATAACTCTTCCTGTAAAGCAGTATGAAATGAGAGAGATGAACCGCATAGCCAAAAACGAGGGCTATGAAAAGCTGAACGAATACGGCGACGAGGTTCTTCTTGACGGACAGCAGGCTCTTTTATACTGCCGCATACGAAAATGCGATAACGACGGCGATATCAGCCGCACCCGCCGGCAGAGGCAGTTTATTTCGGCTCTTATAAACGAAACCAGCAATATAACGGTAACGCAGGCAGTTTCAATTGCAAATACTCTGAGAAAATACGTTAAAACCGACTGCTCATCAACCGAGATAGTTTCTCTGGCAACAAAGGCTATAAAAAATAAGTGGTATAACTATTCGGTAAACACCCTAACTCTTCCGAAAGAAGAAAACCGTATGGACTATAAGGGAAATTCCTGGGTATGGATAGTTGACTACCCTGCCGATGCAATTGCCCTTCAAACCGAAATTTACGGCGAAACAAATATAAAGCTTTCCTCCGACAGAATAACCGCTATTGATATAGTTAAAAAAGGCGAAGTGGGAACAACGGCTCCGTAATTTTTCGGCAGGGAGAATAACTGATATGACAAAAGATAAAATTTCGCCGCTTACAGGCAGCAGCAGAAAAACGAACCTTGAATTATATCGCATTATTATGATGCTTTTCATAGTTATGTATCACTATGTTGCAAATTCAGGTCTTATTTCAAGCGACGGGCCGATCTATTCGGATATCAGCGCAAAACGCTCGGTTTTACTTCTCATTCTCGGCGCGTGGGGAAAGGGCGCGATAAACGGATTTGTTCTTATAACAGGATATTTTATGTGCAAAAAAAACATAGGCGCAAAAAAATTTGCAATGCTGTTTTGTGAAACTATGTTTTATCGCATCACTATAAATTTAATCTTTTTCTTAACGGGAAAAACAGCTTTTACGGCCGATAATTTGTTAACTGCCCTGCTTCCCGTAAGATATATTTCCGATTCGCTTTCGCAGATTTATCTTGTGTTTTTCCTGAGCATTCCGTTTTTGAACATTCTTATAAATAATCTTTCGGAAAAAATGCATCTGCGCCTATTGATGCTTTCGGGTTTTGTTTATATCTTTTTCGGTTCATTTTCAAAGCTCGGAGTGAGATTTAACTATTTTTCCTGGTTTATTGTTATATACCTCATCGGCGCGTATATAGGATGCTATCAGAAAAAAATATTTAATAACCGCAAACTTTGGGGATACCTTATGCTGTTTTCTTTGGGACTTTCATTGGCAACTGTTATAAACGGCATAAACGGGAAAACAAATGCCTATAAATATCTCTCCGAGGTCAATAAGCTTCTTCCGGTAACGAACGGCATAACAACGTTTTTGTTTTTTAAGAACGTTAATCTTAAACACAGCAGCTTTATCAACAGCGTTGCCGCCTCGTCCTACGGTGTTCTTCTTATCCACACCTGCGGAGACACCATGAGAAAATGGCTCTGGAAAGATCTGCTGAATGTTACAAAGTCATTCTATCTGCCTTGGCCTTTGCTTCTTATCCATATTTTTGCAAGCGTGTTTGGTATATATATTATTTGTACCGTTATTGATATGCTTCGCAAAAGATTTCTTGAAAAGCCGCTGTTCAGCATCTGGGATAAAAAATTCCCTGAATTCAAGAAAAAATATTTGGGCTTTGAGCAAAGACTCTGCCGAAGATTTAATATTTCAGATGAAGCTTAAATCAACAAAAAAACCGCCATTAGGCGGTTTTAATTTTTTTCTTTTTATTTGAGAGCATTTTTAGCCTGCTCGGTGAGGGCAGTGAACGCTGCGGGATCAGCTATTGCTATTTCGGAGAGCATCTTTCTGTTGAGAGTAACTCCTGCCTTCTTTAAGCCGTTCATAAAGGTTGAATAGTTCATTCCGTTTGCTTTGCAGCCGGCGGAAATACGGGCTATCCAGAGCTGTCTGAATTCACGCTTTTTCTGCTTTCTTCCGATATAGGCATAGTTGCCGGATTTCATTACCGCCTGTTTTGCGGTTTTAAAGAGCTTGCTCTTTGAGCCATAGTAGCCCTTAGCGAGCTTTAAGGTTTTATTTCTTCTCTTGCGAGTCATTAACGCGCCTTTAATACGAGCCATTTCTGTTTACCTCCGAAAAAAATAAATTATTTATAGGGGATAAGACGCTTGATCTGCTTAACATTGGTCTTATCGGCAACTGCTGTTTTGCGAAGATTTCTCTTTCTCTTGGTGGTTTTTTTGTTCAGAATGTGCGATTTGTAGGCGTGACCGCGGATGGGCTTGCCGTTTTTGGAAAGCTTAAAACGTTTTTTCGCGCCGGAATTCGTTTTGATTTTAGGCATAATTTTTTCCTCCTGTTTATTTATCTGTGTTATTTTGAGGTTTTTGCTGCAAGGAACATTAAAATATTGCGGTTTTCAAGTTTTGCGGCCTTTTCAACAATGCCGTATTCTTCAACGGAGTTTGCAAACTGTTCCATTATTTCAAATCCTCTGTCGGGGTGAACCATCTCGCGGCCTCTGAGCCGTATGGAGACCTTTACCTTATTGCCGGACTTGAGAAAGCGAACGGCGTGGTTAATTTTGGTCTCAAGGTCGTGAGTGTCAATATTCAGCGAGAGCTGAACTTCCTTTATCTCAATGACCTTCTGGTTTTTCTTTGCTTCCTTTTCGCGCTTCTGGGCGTCAAATCTATACTTCCCGTAGTCCATTATTTTACAAACGGGAGGCGTTGCCTGAGGAGCGATCTTAACGAGGTCGAGATTTCTCTGCGATGCGGCCGAAAGAGCCTGCGAAGCGCTCATTATTCCGAGCTGTTCTCCCGAGTCGGTTACAACCCTTACCTCTTTGTCTCTGATTTCCTCATTGATTTGCATTTCCTTGATAGCTATACGAAAGCACCTCCGATATAAGATTTAATAAAAATAACGCGGACAGACCTGCCCGCGTTGTAACACAAAAGAAATTCTTTGGTATTGAACCCTGAAAAACGGAATTCGCAGGGTGAAACGATAGGACCGTCTGCTTTATTTGTGAAAGCATTTTAGCATATAAAAATACAATTGTCAAGAGTTTGTCAGTATTTAAACACTTTTTTTTTATTTATATAATTGTTGCAAAAAATTCACATAATTATAAAAAAATATTAAATTATAGTTCATATTTCTTTATTGGAAAAATGAACTATATATTAATGTTTTATAATTTATGCACCAAAATATTGAAAGGTGGTATTTTTTATGCGCAAGAGATTTAAAAAATTTCTTGGCACCCTTATCGCAGCAGTGATGGTTTTAAGCAGTTTGCCGCTCAGCGTTTTTGCGGCTGACGCCGGATCCACACTGACTATTTACACAAACGTAACCGCATCGGGTATTGAAATTGACGAAAACGTCAGCTTCGATTACCTTGTTGCAATAGGCGGCCTGCTTTATGACGGCACAGCCGAGGGAGACGACGGCAACACTTATCAGATAAAAGAAGGAAAGCTTTCTCTCCCCTATAACGTTAAGGCTGTTATCAGCGGCCTTGGCGACGGCGTTGACTATAACGTTCAGCGCCTTACCTACGACAACCCGAAATACGCTTTAGTTAACGAATCGGAGCATATTACGGGCGAGATCGCATCCCGCGAATACTATAAGACCGTAAACGGCGAGCGCGGTCAGATCGACGCGGAGATATTCAACAGAGAAACAAATAACGGCGCTGTTCTTTACCGTGAATACTATCTCGGTCAGGACGGAGCCGAATATGAAACCGCAAACGAAGGAAACTTTGTAACCTATAATATCAGCCGTGCGGCAGTTGTTAACACACCGGACGGATATGAGGTTAAAACTTCAAAGTATCTCTATGCGGATATAGCCGAATACAGCTTTAAGATTTCCGGAATCAACACCGGTAAATACAGCAAAACAACAATATTCGGAAAAACAACCTGCACCGTTACCGGTTCTCCGTCGGCAACAGCCTCATCCGATTACAGCGACGCTATAAGCTCAAACAAAACTCAAACTGTTACTGCTGTAGGCGTTGCCGAATCAAGCGCTCAGAGACAGCTTCTTGAAGGACTTCAGTTAGCTGAGGCGGTTGCAACTGACGATTATTTGGCTCAGGTTTTGGCAGACAGCGGAAAAACCGCCGTTTTAGCCGGATCAGTTTTAAGCTCTGTTTACGGCGATACTTCGGAGCTTGGAACAAAAATGTATGTAATAAACGAGCTTACCGAGCAGAAAGTTTCATATGAAGCTGTAAGCGTTGAATCAAATAAGGTGGCCGAGTTTAATGTAACTCTTGAAAAGGCTCCCACAGGCACCGTAAGCGTTGACTTTATGCTTGACAACACTATTCCCGAGGGCTATGACGGCGCGGTATTTGAAATAAGAAACGCTAACGGCGATCTTATGATCGACGGAGTTGACTATAATCTTGAGATCAAGCCCGTTTCCATAAAGATTTTATCCAGCGAAATAGGCTTTACGAGATATATTTTCTCCGGTCTTCTCAGCGGAAATTATACTCTTCAGCAGATCGAAGGCGCACCCAGCTATGCGGTTGACACAGCGAAATATGCCTTTACGGTTGAAAGGGACGGAAATATTTCCGGCGAAAACGTGGCATCTGCAAACAGTGTTGTCGGCGACCCCTCTTCCGTTATTTACAACTCAACAAAGAAATATGTTGTAACAAAAGTAAACTTCTTTGCAAACGCCTCATTCAGTCTTGAGTTTATAACTCTCGATCAGAACGAAGAGCCTGTTGAAAAAGCTCAGTTTTTTATGGTTGAGCGCGATGAGGTTATAAAACTCATATCATCCGTTGCAAGTTCCGGCGTTGCCTCTGTAACAAACACCGACTGGGGCGCGCTTCTCAGCTCTCTCACCTCCGGCGAAGGCTTTACCTTTGATTTGGAAACTCTCGTTAAGCTGCTTGTTGAAGTTGCTTCAAACGGAAATCTTACAAATCTCAACCTTCCCGCCATTCTGATGGAAAAATCCGGAGAGGACGGAATAACAACCTTTAATAACGCTTCAAACATCCTCAACGCTCTCGATATTCTTTCATCTCTCGGCGATGTTAAGCTCTCCGACCTTGCAAATCTCATCAAAACCCTTGTTGGCGATAACCTTTCGGGAGACCTTGCAAAATATATTGATATGCTTGCCGAATTCGATATGACCATAAGCGTTCACGCGGGCGTTCCCACTGGCGCATATCTCTTCTTTGAGTCTTCCGCTCCCAAGGGCTATAAGAGAAACTCCTCCCTGTTTACCGTTGACGTTGCGTCCGACGGCTCGGCAGAAGTTTACAGCGGCGTTCTGCTTCCGCTCATAGCCGACTATATTGACGGCCGTCTCGGTTACGACATCTATAATATCCTTGTTTCCGAAGAGGAGTTCAATAATGCCGCCGAGAACGTAAAGAATATGTTCGGAACCTTTGAGAACTACAAAAACACGGTTATCAACGGTGTTCTTGATTTTGTTGACGCCACCCTCGGCGACAGACTTGACCTCGGCACTCTTGAAAAGATCAGAGATTCCATCACCGGCTACTATGATAAGTATGACGATCTTTCAGCGGCGGTTGGAAGCGCTCTTCGCGATTTCAATAAGAGCCTTGTTGACACCTTTAACGGCGAATGGGTTCTCACCAATGAAAGAATTTTTGTTGACGTTATCATAACCGTTGCGGACTGCCTTAATAAAAATATTGAAGGCGCGGTTGTTACCGTAACCAATGTTGACGACCCCGATGATAAGTATACCGCCCTTAAGGATGACGGCAACGCCTATCTCCACTACGGCACATACACAGTTGAAGTTACTCAGATCGACGAAAAATATATACTGTTCACCGACACGGACGAAGAGGGCAGCGCTCTTTATTCAAATCCCTTTACTCTGGTAATTAACGATGATAACAACGGCGAACAAAATGTAAGCTTTTATTATCACGAGGACGGCGGCTGGCAGGAAATGGATAAAGCTACCTGCACAACAGAGGGCTTCAATATGCGCTCCTGCAAAGTTTGCGAGATGGTTTTTGAAGAAGAATATACCCCCGCAACAGGCCATAACTATGTGAAAACAACGGTTCCCGCCACCTGTACTTCTGACGGCTATATTGAGAGCGTTTGCGAAAACTGCGGAGACATCCGGATAGAGTATTCCGAAGAATTAACAAAAACAGGTCACAAGTATGATCTTATAGAAAATGTTCCTGCTGACCACGAAAACGCAGGTTATGAAAAATATGAGTGCGCTAACTGCAATGAGTCCTACACTGTTGTTCTTCCCGCCACCGGACACGATGATTTGGTCGAATCTGATAAAAAAGATCCCACCTGCACCGAAAACGGCTATATTGAATACATCTGCTCGGACGCTGACTGCACTTATACCGAAAGAGTAACCCTTCCCGCTCTCGGACACACTCCGGTAAACGATCCGGCCGTTTCCCCCACCTGCAAAGAAGAGGGCAAAACCGCGGGCAGCCATTGCGACAGATGCCAGGCTGTTTTAGTTGCTCAGGAAAAAATAGACAAAAAAGAACATACTTATGAATTAACGATCGTGGCTCCTACCTGCACCGAAAAGGGAACGATCACAAAGGTATGCTCCGAATGTCAGGACACGATTGTTATGACAGAGCCTGAAAGAGGTCATAACTTCAAGTATACCTATATTGACCCAACCTGCGAGGAGTCCGGAAAGATAATCAGCGAATGCCTGAGATGCACCTATTCCGAAACGAAGGATGATCCCGAGAAGCCCAAGCTCAACCACGACTATAAAGAGAGAACCATTAAGGCAACCTGCGAGCATGACGGCGTAACATTTAAAACATGCACCCGCTGCAACAACAAGGTTGAAATAGAGCGTGTTCCTCAGCTTGACCACGAGCTTGTTATTGATGAGAGAATAGAGCCCACCTGCACCGAAGTTGGCTACACACAGGGCGCGCACTGCCGTCTCTGTATGAAGATAAACGGCGTTCCCGGCGCAGACTATCAGCATGAGATCCCCGCCAAAGGTCATTCGGCGGTTGTTGATGAGAAAGTTGCTCCCACCTGCACCGAAAACGGTTTAACCTCGGGCAGCCATTGCGAAACCTGCGGCGAAGTTCTTGTTGAGCAGATAGTTATTGCCGCTCTCGGACACGAAACCGGAAACTGGAAGATAGTTTCTCTTCCCTCTGCCGAAGCCGACGGCCTTATGACAAAGACCTGCACCCGCTGCGGAGAGGTGGTTGAAGAAAAGGTTCTTCGTTATCTTGAATTCCACAGCGAATGCGGCTGCAAGGACTGCAATCACGAAGAGGGAAATTATTTCTGCGTTTGCAAATTCCCGATCAAGGTTCAAAAGGTATTTTTCAAGGTTTATAAAGTGCTTTATAAGATATTCAGCTTCTTGATTGACTTACCTCATATGTGCAGCATTTTCGGAGTTATCTGAAAAACGCAGCTGATTAAAACCGCTCGGGCAGTCCGAAAGGACTGCCCGTATTTATTTAATAGAAAACTTCTCGTTTCCTATTAAATAAAAAAGATTTTAACGCCTGCCGAAATTTGCCCTGCGGGCAACGGCGATGGAGTAATCGAAAGCGGACACGGCGCAGCCGCTTTCTTGTCAAAATTTCTGATCCCGCGCAATGATCAAACGAGTTTTACACACAAAACTGTTATATCGTCCGCTCTTCCTATGGGAGAGCGGTTTTTTGCCTCTTTAAGGGTCAATTCGGCAAGCTCGCGGGCATCGGCGTTTTTGTGGTTATAAAAAAGCTCCTTAAAAAAGTCCTTAGGCAAGAAAGAAGCGCCGTCTGACATTAAAATTACGGTGTCGTTCGCGCTCAGAACGGTTTCGCTTTTTTCGAGATTAACTTCGTTAACTATTCCGAGCGGCATAGACGAACGTTCAACTATAACTGTTTTATTTTCTTTTTTCAAGGCTGAAAATGAGGCTCCCGCCTTATAGAATACGGCCTTTCCGCTGTAAAGATCGAGCTTTAATACGTCGAGCGTTGCAAGGGTCTCCTCGCCGTTTCTCATCAGAAGAGCACCGTTTACCGCCTTTACCGCCGTATCCGGCGAAAAGCCCGCGCGCATAAGCCGGGAAAAAAGCGAGCTTGTTAAAAGAGAGTCAAGAGCCGCCCGCCTGCCGCTTCCCATACCGTCCGAGAGAACAAAAAAGAAATTTCCTCTGCCGTCAAAAAAGCCTTCGGCGGTGTCGCCGCAGAGCTTTTCGCCCGTTGCCGCAGAGCTGAGTTTGGCAAATTGTGTTGAAAAAACGGTTTTTTCACAAAAACACAGCACTGTTCCCTCGTTTTTATATTCGTCTGTTTGGGGGAGGCTGAAGCGTATGCCCGTTTTTTGCTTCAGCCTTTCGATCAGCAGATTATAGTCCGTTTTCGGCGGGACAAAAGAACAGAACGCTTCCATTATTACCCGCATATTATCACTTGCCGAAACAAGCAGAGAAGTAAGCTTAAAGCCCTGCTCCTTAAAAACGTCCGCCGCCAGCGCGCTTATATACGGATCGGTTTCAAGTATGCTGTTTGTTTCTGAGGCGGCGTCGTCCAGAATTGCCGCTGTGTTTTCAAACTGAGCCGCCGCAACGGATTTTATGTCGTAAATTTCATTTTCCGCGCTCTCTCTCGCAAGGCAGACGCAGTATTTTCTTTCAAACGCCGATATAAGCTCATTCGGCTTTCTGCACACCTTTCTTATGTATTCGGGCAGCTCGCTCCGGCAGGATATACCCCCTTCGGCGGCGGTTTTTGCTATATTTTCAAAATTTAGCTGAATATTTAACCTGTCCGCTCCCCAGCAGCGTTCTTTTTTAGCGCAGGAGGAGCAAATTTCATTTTTAACCGAGGCGGATAATGCTTCGGTTTTGTTTATTGGGCTGTCTTTTACTCTCGACACTGCCTTAACATAGTCCGATATATCCCTTACTGCCTTTGCCGAGCGTTTCAGCCTTAAATAGAGCGAGGCGGAAGCGTCAAGGGCGTATTTCTCCTTTGTAAACGGAGAAATCGCGTTTTCGATTTTGCTCATAAGCTTTTTCGGAACTATCAAAAAAATAAACGCCGCCGCCAGCACTTCGGCAATAAGGGGGAGAGGGTCATCCGA
Organism: Oscillospiraceae bacterium; assembly: GCA_022508845.1. Classification (GTDB taxonomy): domain Bacteria; phylum Bacillota; class Clostridia; order Oscillospirales; family Acutalibacteraceae; genus RUG806. The sequence continues at coordinate 34,874 of JAFLUL010000005.1, forward strand.
TTTAACTGTAATAAATAAAATTCCCAGCGCGGCAAAAACCCCGGAGGAAGCAAGCCTCCCGTAGCCCGATATTATACCGCACAGCAGTCCTCCTGCAGGAAGAAGATAGGTTATATATGATTTTTCGGGAGAAAAGCCCAAAATTATTCCGGCGCATATCCCCGCCGCGCTTCCAACGGCGGTTCCGGTGCAGCAGGATAGAGTTAAAACCAGCAGATACGCGATAAAATGCCCCAAAGAAAAGCCGAAAAACTTAACGCTGTCAAGAGATAAAAGAAAAACCGCGCAGGAGATAAGAACGGCCGCCGTGTCCGCCGCGCTTGCTCCCACCCCCTTTATATTCCCCGGAAAGAGGGTAAAGAGCCTGTAAGAAAAACACGCGCTTCCCGCTGAGAGCAGGGCTTCGCAGAGGATAATAAGTATACCGGACGCCGAAAGAGAGCCCGCAACGGAAATTATTCCCGCTGAAACGATAATCGAAAAGAAGGCTATGAGCGGATAGATCAAAAGCTCTTTTCCCTTCAGAGTTAATTTTTCGTAAACCGCCCTCAGCAAACAGATGAGAGTTAACGCCCCGGCGTATTTCAGCGCGATCAGGGGCTCAAAAAATATAAGCGCTCCCGCCGCGCCGCCTATTGCGCAGGGCAATACATAAAAATTTGAAGCCCCCGCCGCCAAAGCCGCTGCAAACGGACTTATTTCACCCTCAATTTTAACCGCTGACATACAAAATCCCGCTCCTGCGGCGGCAAGCCAGAGCATCACTTTTTTTGCGGTATCCCTGAAGGCTTTTACCTGCGTTTTTCTTGTTTTAACTTCCTCCAAATTTATCATCCCTTTATGTATACTGCAAAATATCTTATCACGCCCCCGCCGCGTTTCAGGTCGTATCGCAGATGTCTGAAAAAACAGAATTATTAAAGATCGGTTCGGAATTGTTCGCTATGGCTCACGGGATGGGGGAAACGGACCTGCGATCGGCAATAAAAATGATTCGGAATGCGTAATTCGGATTTAAATTTATACTATCTTTACGTTAAATGCTGAAAAAAATATATTTATAAAATCAAAAATCGCTTGTGATTTTCCGCTCCCCATCCCAAGGGGGCGCAAGCGGCCGTATCCCGCCATCCGGCGAGCAAATATTTCCCTTTTTTCTATTGCAAATCATATTATTTTTTTATATAATATACTTTGTATAACTATATTTAATAACGGATACAGAAAAATGGACGATAAAAGAAACGATAAAGCAAAAAAATCCTTTTCCGAGGATGAAATGATAATAGGAAGAAACGCTGTAAGCGAGGCTCTTAAGAGCGGCAGGCCGATAAATTCCCTGCTGATAAAAAAGGGCGAAAAAACAGGCTCGCTGCTGCCGATAATAGCCCAATGCCGCGAAAAAAACATACCGGTTAAGGAAGTTGACCCCAAAAAGCTGGACTATATGTGCGGTCATCAGAACCATCAGGGCGTTATTATGCTTGCAGGCGCGGGAGAATATAAAACGGTTGAGGATATTCTTAAAACGGCCGAGGAGCGGGGCGAGGATCCTTTTATAGTTATTTGTGACGGTATTGAGGATCCTCATAATCTCGGCGCGATCATCCGCTCTGCGGAAGCAGGCGGAGTTCACGGCGTAATTATCCCCGAGCGAAGAAGCGTTATGCTTACAGGCATAGTTGGAAAAACAAGCGCGGGGGCTCTCGAATATATGAACGTGGCGAGGGTTAAAAATCTCAATAACACCATCTCTCAGCTGAAAAAACGCGGGATATGGGTGTATGCCGCCGATATGGACGGCGTTTCATATAACGAAGCGGACCTCAGCGGCCCCGTTGCCCTTGTTATAGGCAGCGAAGGCTCGGGAGTTTCAAGACTTGTTAAAGAGAGCTGCGACGGCAGGGTGATGATCCCGATGAAGGGAAAAATAAATTCGCTGAACGCGTCTGTTGCCGCGGCGGTGCTTATATTTAAAACAGCAGAAAAGAGAATATAGAGAGGGAAAAATCGATGAGCAAGGAAATCAAAAACGCGGGCGACAGCGGAGAAGAACTTGAAGTTAAAACTGCAGAATCCTCTTCCCCCGCTGAAGATATAATAACCGAAAGAAAAATAAAAGCCGCCGCCGTTCATACGGTAAAGCCTGAGGACAGCGACGTTATATATATCCCCGATCCCCATTCTGAGGAGGAAGCTCCTAAGCGCAGGTTTATTAAAACCGACTCAACCGAGTTTTTGAGCGTTAGAGCCGAGAAGGTGAAAAACGACACCGAAACGGAGGTAACAAAGTTTACCGACCGCTTCGTTTCGCAGGAGGTTCCCGAAAACGTCCACACCGGCCACACAGGGAAAATTGAAACCTACGATAAGATCCACGTTCCCGCAGAGCAGCATAAGATGATAGGAACGCTTTCTGCCGATGGTGAAGAAGGATCCGCGAGCGAAAAAGCTAAAACCGATGACGGGCTGCTGAACGCTCCAACAAAGCATATTGACGCTGTTCCGGGCTCTCTTTTAAGGGAGATAGCAGGCACGGCTGACGACGACGTTCGCAGAAATCCTGATCAGCTTATGATGGAGGGATTTGACAGCATCGGCAAAAAAACCAAAGAGGAAATCGACTCAGACGAGGAGCTTAAGGAAAAGCTCACAAAATCGAAAGAAGAGCGGATAAAGAATTTCCGCTTTTGGGATAAGGAAAAGAGCGAGGAAACCTCCTCCGATACCGACGAAAAATTTTCGGAGAAAAAAAAGAGCGGCTCTCTTCCCGCCTTTGCCGCTAAGTTTTCCTCCAGATTTTCGCATATTGAAACTCAGTTTACGCCGGTTAAATGCGAGGAATACACCGACCGGAGCGACCGCAGAACGGTTTTTGAGGCAGTTAAAAAGGAAAAACAGCTTACCTTTGCAAAAATTATAATTCTTGCAGTTCTCTCGCTTGCTCTGCTCGGAATAGACATTGCCGCAAAGATAACCGCCTCCGGAAACAACGGCTTTTTCACCGTTTTCGGCGGCAGTGTTAACGTTCTTATCGCCGTTAATCTTTTGGTTCTTGCCGTTTCGGGAGTTTTATTGTTCCCCGAGCTTAAAAACGGAGTTGTTTCCGTATTAAAGCTGCGTCCGAAAACCGATGCGCTTCTCCTGCTTTTATTTATTTCCGCTTTGGTTCAGAGCGTTGCTTCATTTTTCACTCAGCTTAAAATTTCCGACGCATATCAGCTTTTGGCTCCGGCTGCCGTTATAGCCTCGCTGCCGCTGCTTTTGGGAAAAATGTTTTATTACGATAATATTCGCCATTGCTTTAAAACAGTTTCAGCCAAGAGCGAAAAATCTTATCTCCGCAAGGTGACCGACCCTGAATTCAAGGCAAGGCTCGGATATAATGAGGGGAAGGACGAAAAAAACACCGTCTATGCCGGCAAAACAAGATTTATAACCAATTTCCCCGCTTCGGGAGCAAACTCTGCTGCTTTGAGCGTTCCGGGTTCGCGCGTTTCTTCTGTGCTTGCAGGAGTATCGCTCATAGTTGCCCTGATAGCTATTATAATAAACAAGAGCTTTCTCTGCGGAATCAGCGCACTTACTCTCTGTCTTTCCCTCAGTCTTCCCGTTTGCTCGATTGCCGCAACAGGCTTTTATCTTTCGCGCGCAAATAAGAGGCTTTCGATAAAATCCTCGTTTATTCAGAGCTTTGAGGATGCAAAGGCATTTTCAAAAATAGACAATATTGTTTGTGACTGCGCCGAAATTTTTTCCGCCGAAATCAAAAACTGCCTGACTGCAAAGGACGTAAGCGTTAATCAGGCGCGTTTTGCCGCCGCCGCAACAGTTGCCGGAACAGGCTCTCTTATGGAGAAAATGTTTAAGGACGACATTGAAAAATATATGGATCTGCTTCCCGGCGCGCAGAATACGGTTTATGAAGATAAGCTCGGACTTTCGGCATATGTTTTGGGCTGCACAGTGCTCTTGGGAAATCACGATATGCTTGTTAACCACAACGTTGAGCTGCCTGACGAAGAGCTTATAATTAAATTTTTAGGTGAAGATGAAAAGCCGCTGTATCTTGCAATGGAGGGTCGCTTTACCGCGCTGTTTGCAGTTAAATACAGCGTTGCCTCCGAAATAAAGAGCGGAGTTTCAGAGCTTGTTAACAGCGGAACCTCGCTTTTATTGGGAACGAACGACTCAAATATAACCGACGTTTACGCCGAAGAGCTTTTGGAGCTTTCCGAAAACAGCGTTAGAATAATAAGCCCCGCCGCCTTCAAAAAGCTTGAGGAGGCAAAGGGCGCGGTTGCCGACAGCGAAAGCGCAAGCGTTGTGTTTACGGACTCATTTGAAAGCCTCTGCCGCTGCGCATCTCATGGCTTAAGGCTCAGCTCAATAAACACCCTCTCAAGAGCTGTTTGCATAGGAGGAGCCGCCGTTTCGCTCATTTTGGGAGCGGTTTTGGTTTTCACAGGGGCTTTTAAGAACACCTCCGCTTTGTCCGTCTGCCTTATTCAGTGCGTTTGGCTCGCGCTGAGCTTTGCCTCCCCGTTTTTCACCGTTAATAAAAAGGTTGCGGGAAATGTAAACGCGATTGCCGATAAAATGAAAAACATAATTCCGAAAAAGGCTGAAAAGCCCTTAAAAGAAGAGCCTCTTTCCGTTAATGACGGGCCTTTAGCGTTTGCCGAAGAGACTGCTGAACCCGTTCAAAGCCTTTTTGACATTCAAAATCAGGCGGAAAAACAAAAAAATGCTTCGGATAAAGCAGATGAACCTAAAAAAGCTCCTGCCCCCGAAGAAAAGCAGAGCGTTATAGACAAAGAAACGGATAACGCCGTAAGCGGCATTTTTGAAAAGAAAAACGAGCCTAAAAAGGTGAAAAAAACAAAAAAACAGAGAGACGAAAGCGAGGACGAAAACGGCCTTTCTTCCGAAATAGTTTCATCCCTCCATCTCTTCTCACCAAAGGATAGCTCTCAGCCCGAAAATGACGTTCTCAGTGACAGCGAAAATGAGGCTCCCTCAAAAATAATAACGTCCGAAAAGCTCAGAAATGCTTTTTCATCGATCGGCGGATTTTATTCTCACCTCACCGAAAAAAACGAAAAGGCTCCTAAAAGGGATGAAAGCGAAGAGACCTTTTCGCTGTTCGGAAGCGAAAAGGCAGTGTCCAAAAACGCCGATGACGTTGAAAAGGACTATATTGAGCAAAAGGAAGAAGAGGACGCCTTAAGAAAGAAATTCACCGCACCTGATTCGCCCAAAGCACCCGTTTTTGACCTTAAGCGCGATAAAAAGCCTGCCGAACCCAAGTTTGAGGCTCCGCTGGACACATCAGATGTTAATGTTTATAACGATGAGCTGTTTAAACGCTTTGAGGACGACAAAATTTTTGCCGGCCTGCACGAGGACGAGGATAACAATTTCAATTTTTAATCCCCTATCCCCCCTATCTCCCAATCTCCATCCCGTTAAAAGTAGGTGTTTATATGAAAAATAAAAATCTTATAGCCCAAACTCCCCCAATGGGCTTTAACAGTTGGGACTGCTACGGCGCCGGAATAAACGAGGAGCAGCTTTTGGGCAATGCCGAGTATATGAGGGATAACCTCAGGCAGTACGGCTGGGAATATGTTGTTTGCGATATTCAATGGTATGAGCCAACGGCCGATTCCTGCAACTACCACTATTTTGCCGATCTCTGTATGGATGAATATTCCCGTTTGATTCCTGCAGAGAACCGTTTTCCCTCCTCAAAGGGCGGCAAGGGATTTAAACCCATAGCCGATAAGATCCACGATATGGGGCTTAAGTTCGGCATACATATATTGAGAGGCATTCCCCGTCAGGCGGTGCACAGAAACACTCCCACCGTAACTCCCGGCGTTACCGCAAGGATGATAGCGCAGGGCTATTCCGTTTGCCCCTGGAACCCGGATATGTACGGAGTTGACTATAAGGCATTCGGCGCGCAGGAATACTATAATTCCCTGTTTGAGCTTTACGCCTCCTGGGATGTTGATTTCGTTAAGGTGGACGATATCTCTAATACCGAATTTTCGCCTAATAACCCCTATTCCGCCGAAAAAGAGATTGAGATGATAAGAAAGGCTATTGATCTCTGCGGCAGAGATATGGTGCTGAGCTTATCCCCAGGTCCCGCACCGATCGAAAAGGCCTTTCATCTTCAAAAAAATGCTAATATGTGGCGTATGTCGGGCGACTTTTGGGACAGGAGCGAAGCTCTCGACAATATGTTCCGCCTTTGCGAAAAATGGTATGCCCACATATCCCCCGGATGCTGGCCTGACTGCGATATGCTCCCGTTGGGCGTTTTGCAGTTAAACGATCCTAACCCCCTTTACCGCGCAAGAAACACCCGCTTTACCCCCAACGAGCAGAAAACGGTTATGAATTTGTGGTGTATATTCCGTTCGCCGCTTATGTTCGGAGGCGAAATGCGCTTAAACGACGATTTTACCCTCTCGCTTATAACAAACAGAGAGCTTCTTGAAATAAATCAGCATTCATCCTGCAACCGTCCTCTCATATCCGACAGCCAAAAGGCGGTTTGGACTTGCACAGACAAAGACGGGAACAGCGTTTACGCCGTTTTTAATCTTATGCACGAAGATCAGGAGATAAGCTTTGAAACGGATGAAGAAAGTCCGTTTTCGATTTACGATCTCTGGACAAAAAAAGAAAGCCCCGCTTCTTCAAAAGAGCTTTCATTTAATTTGCAGCCCCGCGAGAGCATAATATTCAGAATTCTGCACAAATAAGATCGCCCCAAAATGTGTAAAAAGGCAAATTGACATCAACGCCTTTTCATTATATAATATAGCCAAAGCGTTGATTTAAGAAAGGAGCTAATTTATGGAGTATATACCCGGGCCTGTTCAGGTGCTTATTGATTGGCTGATACTTATTTTTACAACGATAGTCGGCTACTTCGAGAAAACACAGGAAGAATGATATAAGTTTTGAAAGGCGGCTTTTAAGCTGCCTTTCCTTTTTTCCGAATATTACAAAAATCGGGTCAAAAATTACATTTGTGTAATAATTTTTAATTTTGGATATAAAATATAATCGTAGCAAGAGTAAAAGTTTTTCATTTGTTTCCTTCTTTAAAAATTGCAGGCTGAAAATCAGCCTGCAATTTTTTTAATTATAAATTAAGAATTTTCAATTCGGAATTTCGGGGAAATCGCAAGCGATTTTTGATTATATAATGCCAACCGCAGATTCATTTCCCCATTCCGTGGGCAATAGCGAACGATCCCTATTATTTTACATTGCCGAAATAATTTCGTTTATCTTTTTTGCGCAGGAAATTGCGTCCTCTTCCTTCCAGCCCTTAGTTGTCATAGCGGCGCAGCCAATGCGAACTCCGCTTGCCTGAGCCGGGGAGCGTTTTTCGCCCGGAACGCAGTTTTTATTGAGCGTTATGCCGTGTTTATCAAGCTCGTTTTGAACGTCCTTGCCCGAAAGGCGGGGATGGGTGCGGCTGAGGTCAACCAAAAACAGGTGGTTATCTGTTCCGCCGGTAACGATGTCATAGCCCATCTTTATAAATTCATCGCACATAGCCTTTGTGTTTTTAACTACCTGCTTTATATATTCCTTAAATTCATTGCTGCAGGCTTCCTCGGCTGTTACCGCTTTTCCGGCGATTATGTGCATAAGAGGGCCGCCCTGAGTTCCGGGGAAAATTGCGGAATCCACCTTCTTGGCAAGCTCGGGCTTGCAGAAAATCAGTCCGCCTCTGGTGCCGCGAAGTGTTTTATGGGTCGTTGTTGTTATGATGTCGGCAATGCCGAAGGGTGATGGATGCTCGCCCGCGGCGATAAGCCCCGCGATATGCGCCATATCCACCATAAAATATGCACCGTTTTCGGCGGCTATCTTGCCGAAACGCTCAAAATCTATTATTCTTGAATATGCGCTTGCTCCCGCTAAAATAAGCTTCGGCTTATTCTCGGCGGCTTTTTTTGCAACATCCTCATAATCAATATATCCTTCGGATGTAACGCCGTAAAACACCATATTATAAAGCCTGCCCGAAAAATTAACGCTGCTGCCGTGGGTGAGGTGGCCGCCGTTATTCAGATCCATTGAGAGTATAGTGTCGCCCGGTGAAAGCACGCTCATATACGCTGCCAGATTTGCCGAAGAACCGGAATGAGGCTGAACGTTAACGTGATAGTCGGTGGAGAAAACCTCTCTCCATTTCAGGCAGCAGTATTCTTCCAGATCGTTTACTACCTCGCAGCCGCCGTAGTATCTGCCCTTGCTTCCGGAATATCTCTCGGTTGGATAGCCCTCGGCATATTTATTAGTAAGGCAGGAGCCAACAGCCTTAAGCACGTTTTCGCTAACAAAATTCTCGCTTGCGATAAGCTCAATATTGTTTTGCTGGCGGCGTTTTTCAAGCTCGATATAGTCAAAAGTGTTCATCTATCAAATTCCCCCCCCATTTTTTTCGGCTATTCTATCATAACAAAAGCAGGATTGCAAGTGGCGCGCTTAAATATTATATGATTACCCAAAAGAATTGATTTTTCGTTATTATTATTGTATAATGATGATAATATATGTTGCGGGGGCGAAAAAGCATGAAGAATGTTTATCTCATCCAGCCCACGAATTTGCTCTCGGATTCGATTTATCTGCCATATTCCATCGGCACCATAGCAGCCTACTCCTGGCAGTTTGAGGAAATAAGAGCGCAGTATGAGCTTAAGGAGCTTTTGTTCCTTAAGGACGATCCCGAACAAACCGTGAAACAGCTTGAAGAGCCTTTTCTCTTCGGGTTTTCCTGCTATATATGGAATTTTGAATATAATCTTATTTTCGCAAAAAAGCTCAAAGAGACTTTTCCCGATTGCATAGTGGCGTTCGGAGGTCCTCAGATACCCGAGGACACTTCCTATCTTGAAGAATATCCCCAGATAGACATTCTTATGTACGGCGAGGGAGAGGAGACCTTTTGCGGGATTCTTAAGGCGCTTAAAAACGCGGACGAACTGAAAACAGTTGCGAATCTAGCCTTCCGAAACGGCGATGAAATCGTAGTTTCTCCCAAGGCGGTTCCCGGAGACGTTTATAACTTTCCTTCGCCGTATACCGAGGGATATTTTGATAAAATTCTGAGCGATGAGAGATTTAAGAATGTTAAATTCAACACCATTGTTGAAACAAACCGCGGTTGCCCTTATAAGTGTCTTTACTGCTCCTGGGGAGATAACGATGCTCCGCTGAGAAAAATTTCTATGGAGCGCGTTAAAAAAGATCTTGAATGGAGCGCGTTGCATAAAATTGAATACTGTATGTGCGCCGACGCCAATTTCGGCATATATGAGAGAGACGAAGAGATAATAGATTATATAGTTGAGCTTAAAAAGATTTACGGCTATCCCCAAAAATTTGAAATAATAGCCGCCAAAAACAAAAACGACCTTATTTTTAATATAAATAAAAAGCTGTTCAGCGTTGGGCTTAACAAGGGGGTTGACATCGCCTGCCAGACCCTCACCCCCGAGGTGCTTAACAACATAGGCAGAAAAAATATTTCAAACGAGGAATTTGCCGCCGAGCTTAAAAGATACAGAGACGCCGGAATGATAACCTTTACCGACCTTATAATCGCGCTGCCGGGAGAGACCTTTGAAAGCTTTTGCGAGAGCTTATTCGGCGTTATAGAGCTCGGCCAGCACGAGCTGTTAAACATCCACACCTGTGAGCTTCTCCCCGCCGCGCCTATGCACTCTCCCGACATAATAAAAAAATTCGGCATAAAAACCGTGCGCTCAAATTTAAGGCAGACCCACGGCAAAACTCACTCCGACACCGTTTTCGGCTCAAAATCGGAAATCGTTGTTGAAACAAACTCCCTTTCCCGCTATGAATGGAGAGAGCTGAACCGCCTTTGCGCCACAGTAAGGGCGTTCCACTCCTTCGGACTGCTCAGAAATATCGCCTTTTATCTGCGCTGGGCAAGAAACATTTCCTATAAAGATTTTTATTTGCGGCTTTTCGCTTTTATCCAAAACGAAAACGAATATCTCAGCGGTTTGCTGAACTACGTAACCGCAACTCTTGACCCTTTCATTGAGGGAAAGGGCGATATGTATTTTTCTGACGAACGCTTCGGCGACATTTATCTGCCGTTTGAAGAGGGTCTTTTTATGTGCGCCGTAACAGACAGCGAGCGGTTTTTTGCCGAGATAAAAATAATCCTCGGCGAGTTTTTTGACGATAAGGAGCTGTTCGGGGATCTCTTCAGGTATCAGATTGCCGATGTTACCGTTCCGTTTGCAAAGGAACACGCCGAGAGCTTTTTATATAACTGGCCGGCTTATTTCGCCGATCCCTTTGCTCCTCTTCCCCGATATCCCGAAAAAATAAAAACCCGCGTACTCTTCTCTCCCGAAAGCTACTCCGATCTCCCCGAATACACCCGCGAGGCGGTCTGGTACGGCAAGAGCAAAAACCGCACCACCGTGCAAAATAAAAAGCTGCTCAACTGAGCAGAACGCTGAAATTAAACAAAAATCAAAAACTAATTTGCTGATACCGCTTTTGGTTCGGACGGTCTGCCTTTCTTCTTTAGGCTTATTCCTGCTGCTATCTTTCTGTCCTTTTCACGCTTTCTGTGTAAAAAACTTTTTATTTGTTCTTTTCTAAAGCCTGATCTTTCTCCTATTTGCCTTTATGTCAGTCCTTATGATTGAAGTTCCAATATCTCTTTTTCATATTCTTCTATGCGCCTATACTCTCTTGCCATAGAAATCCCTCCTATGATAGAAATGTTTCTATTCTACCTTAGGAGGGTTCTTTTTTTATTGTACTTTTTTACCGGACTTGTTCAAAACGCGGCGGTTATTTTTTAACTAACACTCAGGGCGATAGTCTTCGGCAGCTGTCCTGTTTTTTATTTAATAGGAAACTTCTCGTTTCCTATTAAATAAAAAGATTTTAAC
>JAFLUL010000050.1 GCA_022508845.1 Oscillospiraceae bacterium
TACTGTATTTTGCAGTTCCGAAATGTTTGAAGAACAGCGTTTTACTTCTATCCAGTTTATTTTTCTATGGTTGGGGTGAACCGAAATACCTTGTTTTTATGCTTGTTTCCATAACTCAAGGCTATATTTTCGGAATTCTGATAGAGAAATACCGTGGCAAGGGACGGTCAAAGGTTTTTTTGACCGTCTCTGTTCTTTTTAGCCTGGGGTTGCTCGGATACTGTAAATACGCCGATTTCTTCATTGATAATTTTAACGCGGTAACGGGGCTGTCGGTTCCTCTGCTTAATATCGCGCTTCCGATAGGAATAAGCTTTTACACCTTCCAGATCCTCAGCTACACTGTGGATGTTTACCGCGCAGACGTTCCCGCGCAGAAAAATTATATTGATCTCGCAGCATATGTTGCAATGTTCCCGCAGCTTATAGCGGGTCCGATTGTAAGATATTCGGATATCGCCGAACAACTTAAAAACAGAACCCACAGCGTAAGTAAGGCCTCTATAGGCATTCGCAGATTTATTGTAGGTCTTTCAAAAAAGATACTGATAGCGAACATACTCGGCGAACTGGTTGCCAATTTTAAGGCTTCCGACGAAAAATCAGTGCTTTATTTTTGGCTGTATGCCATCGCCTATATGCTTCATATATATTTCGACTTCTCCGGCTACAGCGATATGGCAATAGGACTTGGCCACATTTTCGGGTTCACCTTTATGGAAAACTTTGATCATCCCTATATTTCGGGCAGCATAACCGAATTTTGGAGAAGATGGCATATGTCGCTGGGTTCATGGTTCAGGGATTATCTCTATATCCCTATGGGCGGAAACCGCGTCAGCAAGCCGCGTTGGTTTTTTAATATCTTTGTTGTTTGGATGGCAACAGGCTTTTGGCACGGCGCTGCCTGGAACTTTGTTTTATGGGGGCTTATGTTTGCCGTTCTGCTCATAATTGAAAAGCTTTGGCTCTTAAAGCCGCTCAAAAAGCTTAAGGTTTTAAATCACGTATACGTTCTGCTCTTCGTTATGATAAGCTTTGTTCTCTTTGACGCTTCAAGTGTGGGCGGGGCATTTTCGTGTATTGCCGGTTTGTTCGGCGGACAGAATGTTCCGTTTATCTCCTTTGAAAGCGTGTATTACCTGAAAAGCTATCTTATAATTTTGGTCATTGCGGCCATAGGCGCAACGCCGCTTCCAAAGAAGCTTGCCGAGGCCGCCCAAAAGAGCAAGAAAACAACTTCTGCGTTTAATATAGCTGAACCTATAGTTTTGATGCTGCTGTTAATTGTTTGTACTGCCTTTTTGATTGACGGTTCCTTTAACCCATTCTTATATTTCAGATTTTAGGAGGAACGGTATGACTGAAAAGATCAAAAATATCACTCTCGTTGTTATAACTGCCGTTTTTCTGTTCGGTTTTTTGCTTTGGGGTATAATAAAGCCCACAGATAAGGAATCCCTCAGCGAGCGCAGACCTCTTGCCGAATTTCCCTCGCTGAGCGCAGACACGGTTTTTTCGGGATCGTTTATGACGGATTTTGAAAAATACACTCTCGATCAATTCCCGCTGCGCGATAGCTTCCGCACCGTTAAGGCAATTACTGCGTTTTATGTTTTTGGGCAAAAGGATAACAACGATATTTACATTAAAGACGGTTTTGCCTCAAAGCTGGATTATCCTCTGAATGAGGAATCTATCGACCATGCCGCATCCCGCTTTAATTATGTTTATGAAAGATACTTAAAGGACAACTGCGGAAAGGTTTATATTTCGGTGATACCCGATAAAAACTTTTTTATGGCAGAACAAAACGGCTATCCTTCGCTTGACTATGATAAGCTGATTGCCGATTTGAGAGCAGAAACGGATTTTGCGGAATATATCAATATAACTCATCTTTTGGAGTTATCCGATTATTACTGCACTGATTCGCATTGGCGGCAGGAAAAGATAACGGATGTTGCAAAGTTTCTTGCCGAAAAGATGGGAGTAAGCCTATCCGGAGATTTTGAGTCAAATCGGGTGGACGCTCCGTTTCACGGCGTTTATTACGGCCAGTCCGCTCTGCCTCTGCCCGCCGATGAGCTCTATTATCTTGAAGATGATGTTCTTAAAAACTGCAAGGTATATGATCTTGAAACGGATTCATATATTCCGGTTTATAATTTAGAGAAAACCGAGGAAAAAGACCCGTACGAAATGTATTTATCCGGATCAAAATCACTTCTTACGCTGGAAAATACAAAAGCGGACACAGATAAGGAGCTTATTATTTTCAGAGATTCCTTTGGCAGCAGCCTTGCTCCTCTTCTTTTGGAGGGCTACGCGAAAATCACGCTTGTTGATATCCGCTATCTCTCTCCCGAACTTCTCTCAAACTTTATCGACTTTAACGGGCAGGACGTGCTGTTTATATACAGCACCTCGGTGCTTAATAACAGTATTATGATAAAGTGATTTGCGGATAGCGGTTAGCGGGTAGTTTAGATCAGCCGTTTATCTTATTGGTATTCGTTGATTTTATAATAAAACTACTTCGATACCACACCCGCGAATGAAGCGGGCAATATCCCGCGAGCAACAGACACAAAAAAATCGGGCTTCCCAACAGGGTTGCCCGATAAATTTTTATAATGTCAGCCGGCAATGGGGTTTTTGAGCTGATAGGTTCTCTCGCAGGTGTTTTCGCCTTCTGTTAACCAAGAGCCCGTATAAAAGTTTCTGGCGCGGATAACAACCTCATTTTCGTATAACTCTACCTCAACGCCGATGCCGCTTACGTCGGACACTATATTGTCGTTGTCGCCCTCAAGCTCGGTAAGGCGGGGGAGATAGGTTTCCGGGAAGCCGTTTTCGGTGTGGAACGATCGGGATGAGAAGTCGATGTGGGTGTGGCCGCAGAAATAGAAGAGGTCGTTTGTTTTATTGTATTCTCTGAGCATATCAACAAGGCGGCTTGTGTAGCTGCCGTTTTCATCGTAAGTGTAGGCGGCGGGATAATGGGAGAAAACAAACGCCGGTTTGCCGCTTTCAGAAGCAAGAGCGAGAACTTCCCCAAGCCAGGAATATTGCTCTTCCGAAATAATCGTATAGTTAACGGTTTGAGCGTCCATACCCATAACGATAAAATAGCAGCCGTCTATGACCTCATAATAATAGGGGCGATCGAGAGAACGACCAAAGAATGCTTCGGTATAGCTGTACCAGCGGTTTTGGAGAATATTATAATTTCCGTTGCCGTTGCCGATGTCGTGGTTGCCCATAACGGATATGATCTTCTGATTTTTCATAATGGAGGCAATTCCGCCGTGGAAAATCATATTCTCAATATTTTGGCCGTTCATAGTGTTGTCGCCGAGGAAAATAACGGCGTCGTTCCCGTTTTCGTTTTTATTTATGTTTTGCAGAGCGCGGGAAAATACCTTGAATCTCGCAAAATTGTTGCCCTCAATATGACAGTCGGACAAAACGGAAAAATTGAGCATTAAGTTTTCGGGATCCTTAACATTGTAGCTTTCGCCTCCGCCAATTCCGGCGAAGAGCAGCATAACGCTTGCGATCAGGGTTGAGATAACGCGCAGAAATACAGATTTAAGTATCATAGTTTTTCTCCTCCGTTTTTTTGAGTTCAATTTAATAGTATCACAGTTTTAACGGAAAAACAAGGATATCAGTTATTTTTTTCAAGAAACTCAGTTACCTGCTGCCAAAAATCCTCATCCTGCCTTGTCATACGAATCCAGTCGGCGCTTTTAAAAAACTCCTGTTTTTGCTTCAGCGTTCTGAGTTTCAGCTTTGCCTTATTAAAATCGGCAAAGGTTTTGGTCATATAGGTTACGGCGTCAAGAGTGTAGTTCGGATTGTGGAGCCTGTCGGGATAGATAATAAACTGCGTGTTTTCGGCTTTTGGGATTTGTTCGGCGTTATATTTATATGAGACCGCGGGGTCGTTTTTTGAATAGACAAACAAAAATTTTGTTTTGCTGTTTTTAACCGCGCTTATAAAGCTTGCGTCCCGGTATTTCGGAGCGGCTTTTTCTTCAAAGGACAGAATTTTATTTATAACGGGATCTTTTGCAGCTCCGCCGCCCCGAAGCACTCCGAGAAGAAGATTTTTAACCGAGATAAATCCCGCGATAACGACCGCCTTTTTTATTTCGGGGTGAAAGCTCGCGATATTTCCCGCAGCAAAGCCGCCCCAGGAATGGCCTATAACATAAACATTCCTGAATTTACCTAATATACCCTCGTTTTTAAGGTGAGCTACTGCTGCGTCAAGGTCGGCAAGGGACTGACTTAAGCAAACTATATCCTCGCCGTCTGAATCAAAGCAGCCGGTGTTGTCATAAGAGAGAACCTTATAGCCGCGGCGGCACAAAAGCTCAATTTCGGTCATATATGAGCGGTGTCCGCCGCCCATGCCGTGGCAGAATATTATCAAAGCGTCCTCCCGGCAGTTTTCGCAGCTGTAAAAATATCCGCGAAGAGTGTTTTTTCCGGACAAAAACGAAAACGGCTCGGCGTTAAGCCCCGGAAAGTCGGCCGCGGAAAAGTATTTTATATAGCCGTTATCATCGTAGCGGTGAATTGCCGCCTTTTTATATATACCTGAAATTATTCCCACTTTTTGCCTCCGAATAGGTTTATTTAATTCAAATTATACTACATCAATTGAGTTTTAGTCAAGAACGGTTGACAGTTATTTCTTTATTATATATAATTTGAATACAGCAAAAAAAGGGGGCAAAAGAATGTTTGACGCTGAGAGGGTAAAAAATGAATGTGTTCAGTGGATAAGAGATTTCTTTGAGGAAAACGGCAAGGGCTGCAATGCCGTTATAGGCATATCCGGCGGAAAAGACAGCTCAATTGTTGCTGCGCTTTGCACCGAGGCTCTGGGAAAAGAGCGCGTTATAGGAGTTCTTATGCCAAACGGCGAGCAAAGCGATATTGATAAGGCTCAGCTGCTTGTTAATCACTTGGGCATAAAACATTATACTGTTAATATAAAGGACGCTGTTGACGGTGTTATAAAGAATATTCCCTTTGAACTTCTCCCGCAAAGCAGGATAAATCTGCCTCCGAGAATACGAATGGCAACGCTCTATGCCGTTTCGCAGAGCAATAACGGGCGAGTTGCAAACACCTGCAATTTATCGGAGGACTGGGTTGGGTATTCAACCCGTTACGGCGACGCCGCGGGAGATTTCAGTCCGTGTTCAAATTTGACCGTTCAGGAGATGAAGCAGGTGGGAAGAGTTCTCGGGCTGCCGGATGAGCTGGTGGATAAGGTGCCGATAGACGGTCTTTGCGGCAAAACGGATGAGGAGAACCTCGGCTTTACCTATGAAGAGCTTGATAAATATATCCGCGAGGGAATTATTGAGGACAGCGAAAAGAAAGAAAAAATTGACCGTATGCACAAAAACAATCTCTTTAAGCTTCAGCCTATGCCCTCGTTTAAGCCAACATTCTGAGAGGTGAGAGATAATGAAAACAATAAAAAAAATAGCCGCAAATAAGTATGTTTGCATAGCGTTTTTGGTGTCGGCGTTTGTTTACGGCGCGGTTTTGCCGTTTTGCTGGGGAAATAACCCTATGGAGCCGCTCGGAACTCTGAGTTTACTTTGCGAAAACCACATTCCGTTTTTCTGGATCTGGGCGGTGCTTACAGGCGGCTGCTTTATGTTTAACGCCCAGCATATGTACTTAAAATTCGGATATAAAAACCGATTTCTGGACACGCTTCTCATACTTTCCGTTTTGGGTATGTTTACGATAGGCATAACCCTCGGACACAGCATTGAGGACTGGAATCCGAAGCGCATTGCCCACTGGGCAGGAACGGTTATTTACATAGTTTGCATAGCCGCCGCTGTATTGCTGTTTTTCCTGCTCAATATAAAAATCAAGGGATTTAAACTGCTGACCTTTATTGTTTTCTTAATAATTGCGGGGCTTGCCGTATGGTTTGTTGTTTTCGGCAAAAGCGGCCTTATGGAGGTAATTCCCATTTTGGCAACTGAGATCTTGCTGTTTATAGTGAACTTCACTCCGCTTGTAAAGGCGCAGAAAGAATAAAAAAATGCCGCAGAAAGCCTTCTGCGGCAAATGTATTTCAACGGCTCAGTTATATGCCGAGGTTATTCCGAAAAATTCCTCAAGGCAGAGGCCGCTCTCATAAACTGCGGCGGCAAGCTCAGCGCCAACGTATCTTATGTGCCACGGCTCATAGATATAGCCGGTTATGTTCTGCTTATCCTTTCCGTATCTTATAATAAATCCGTATTTATGGGCGTTGGCGGCAAGCCAGCGTCCTTCTCTTGTGTTGGCAAATGAGCCTGCAACGGAATTTACGTCAAGCGCAAGCCCCGACTGATGCTCCGAGTGTCCCGGGCGGGCGGAATAGGTGTCGGCTTTTATTTTGCCGTCTCTTGCAACATATCGGTTATATAAGTTTGCCTGAGTTTGATAAGAGCGGTAGCCCGATACGCAATATATGCTCATGCCCTCTTTTGAAGCGCCCTTTTGCAGAGCGCCTAAAGCCGCCTTGCATTCCGAAGTCAGATCGCCCGGCGCGTAGGTTGATGGCAGGGAATAGGTTTTGTTTGCGATAAGGGTGTAGCCGTAGGAGCTTACAACATAGGTAACTCCGTCCTTTTTGGCAAGGGCATAGCCCTTAGAGGTGTAACCGGCGAAGGTATAGCCGGGTGCGAGAGTTGGCTGATAGGGATCCATGCCAACGCTCACTCTCAGCGCGTATCTCGCATCGGCGGCGGTTATGCCGTCCTTTTCGTCAAAATCCGCCTTTTTTTGCTGCTCTGCGTCAAGCCCGTCGTCAAGGTTAATTGACAGCCTTAATATGTATCTCGCATCGGCGGCGGTCACCTTGCCGTCCATATCCGCGTCGCCTGTAGGACATTTGTCTGCGCTCAGGTGAGTTAGCTTTGGAGTGGATATTGCCTCGGTATAACCGCATATGAGGCAAACGCGCTCCTTTTCTCCTTCTTCACGGTAGGTTGAGGCCTTTGAAACATACCAATCCTCAAATTCGTGGCTGCAGTTTTCGGGCAAGACCGTTTCGCTCTCTTCTTCGGACGAAAAATTCCCGGTAGAAGCTTCCTCGGATGGAGCTTCCCGGTCTGAAGTCTCCTCGATTGAGGTCTCTTTCGGCGGAACTTCTTTAGCTGATATATGCGCTGAGGATGAAAGCATCAATCCCAAAATAAGCGCGGCTGCAAAAAACTTTTTCATACGCTTTCTCTCTCGTTAATTTTTTAGGATTTTATTTTATCATATTTAGGGCTATAGGGCAAGAGGAAAAAATTGACTTAATTTTATCTTCGTGGTATACTTAATATATATTGCCCGAAAGGAATGTTTTTTATGGTGTTAAATGAAAATTACGAAGAAAAAATATCCTCGCTAACCGATTTCAGCGTTTTGGAAATAAAATCAATATGCGAAAACATAGGTCCTCGTCCGTGCGGAGATGAGGGAGAGAGGCTTGCTCAGGACTATCTTCTCGGCAAGATAAGTCCCTTTGCAGATGAAGCGCGCAGGGAGACCTATGAAGTGCATCCGAAAGCCTTTATGGGCTTTGTTCCCGTTGCGGGATCGCTGCTGCTCGGCGCAACCGCCGCGAATTTTATCAGCGCCTTTAAGAAAAAGGCTGCGGCGATAGCGTCCGTTTCGCTTGTTGGGGGCGCATTAACAACCGTTGTTGCTGAGTTCGGAATGTATAAAGAATTTTTAGACAGGTTTTATAAGAAAAAGACCTCAGGAAACGTTGTTGCAGTAAGAAAGGCCGCCGGGGAGACAAAGCGCAGGATAATTTTAAGCGGACACACCGATTCCGCTCCCGAATGGACATATACATATAAGCTCGGCTCTCACGGTGTTGTTACCGTTGTTGCCTATGCTTTAACGGGTCTTGCCTATACAACCGCAACGGCCGTCCTTTCGCTGGTTATGAAAAACAGAGCCCTTGTTAAAAAACTCGCCTTGGGGCAGGCTGTGTTTGTTCCGGCTTACGGGCTTCTTTTCCGCTTTACAAACAACAAAAACTACGTCCAGGGCGCAAATGACGACCTTACCGGAACCTTAACCGCCTTTTCGGTTATAAAATATCTGAGCGAAAACGATATCCGCTTTGAAAACACCGAGGTAATAGCTCTTCTCGCCGGCGGCGAGGAAGCAGGACTTCGCGGCTCAAAGGCGTTTTTCAAGGCTCACCCCGAATATGTTAACGACGGAGTTGAAACTGTTTTCATAGGCTTTGACACGGTGAGAGACGCCGAATATATGATGATTTACAACAGAGATATGACGGGCTTCGTTAAAAACGACGACAGGGCCTGCGCTCTTCTCAAAGAGTGCGCCGCCGATATGGGGCTCGATGTGCCGATTGGGGCTATCCCGCTCGGCTCAACCGACGCTGCCGCCGCTTCGCAGGCCGGAGTTCCGGCTGCATCGTTTGTTGCGATGGATCCCGCTCCCGCGAGATACTATCACACCCGTCTTGACACTTCCGATAATCTTGTCCCCGAAACCATAGGCAAGGGAATTGAACTTGCGCTGAGAACGGTGTTCAAGTTTGACGAAAAGGGACTTTGATCAGCGGCCAGTGATCAGTCGAGAGAAATGTTATATTCTCTGAGGAAAACTCCGATAAGTTTATTATAATCCAAAACATAAAGCGAGGGTGTGCCGTTCTTTACGAGGAACGTCATGCCCTCTGATTCTATATTGTTTCCGTTTACGTTTCTTTCGGCATGGACGGTAACTTCACCGGTTGCAACGTCCACCTTTATCAGGCGTTTGAGCTTGCCGTTATCTTGGGAATCCTGCGAAAGATACAAAGAGCCGTTATAAAATTCGCCGCCCTGAATTCTGTTAAGCTCGCCGATTCCCGTCAGGGGGAGTTCTTTAACAAAGCTCATATTATTGTTTACGTCATAAACATATATTGCCGGCGCATTCTTAAACTGAGAAGTATAAAGCAGGCCTGTTTCGGGATCTACCGCAAGCCACGGAATTCCGTAATCAAATATATCGCCGGGCAGATCATAAATTTCACCTGTGGCTTCCAGCGTTTTAGCATCGTATACAACAATGCAAGCCTTTTGAACATTTCCGCCCTCAACCGGAGCATAAATTTTGCCGTTATAATAGCTTATGCCGCCTATGTGGTTATTCCCGCGCTGAGTGCATACGTCCGGCAGGGGATTGAGATGCTGTTCGGTCATTTTCATCGTTTTGATGTCTATTTTTGCAAGCATAGTTACGTGAAGTCCTGTTGCCGCGCCTGAGGTATAAAAATATTCTCCGTCTGTTGTAATGCCCTGCCCCATAGCAAGAGCCTGTTCCATAACAAAAACGTTTTGTGACTTAAGAACCGCGGTTTCGGTGTCAACCGCGCGCGGAGTTGTTATCAGAGTGAGAATGATGAGAGGAAAGAGCAGAATCAAACGGATATTTTGTAACATATAAATAGTGCACTCCTTTATAAAAATTTATAAAAAGCTGTTCTGAAAAATTCAAAACAGCTTTTAATCAATCTATTAAACTGAACTTCAGCCTTTTTCGTTATAGTCGGCGCAGAGTTTGTTCATTGCAGAGAACATCTTATGGGCAAAAATGAACGGACCGACAATTATTATTGAGCCGAGAACGCCCCAAAGCCACATATCCTTTGCTCCGAAATCATAGTTTATGCCTCTTCTCTTAAGCTCGTTGCCGATTCTTGCGCAGAACTTATGCAGCCATACTATGGGGTAAATCATCAGAGTGAGCCAGGAGAAAATGAACACGACCAGAGCATAATGCATAGTCTTCTTGCCGTCGTAACGCTGAGCTATCGTGTTTATGTCGGTTGACATATTGCAGTAAACAACAAGTCCGTAAATTCCGAAAGTTACGCAGGAAAGCAAGATGGTCTTTAACAGGCTGCGGTTTGTTCTGAGCGTACCCACGGGGCTCTGAGCGGTCTGAGCGGCGCCTGCACCGGGGTTCTGATTTACAACGTTTTCATTCATAAAAAATTACCTCTCTCTCTTTTTTCTTAATTATACAATGTTCTGTTTAATAAGTCAATATTCCGGAGGTATTTTATGAGCAAATTCACCAGCTTTATGCGGCTGAGGCAGAGTATTGAAAGGCGCGATTCCCGCAAGATAACTTAACGAAAATGCCGCCGTCATTGCCGGTGCAGCGGCTTTAGTTACCCGGGTTTTGCCGCGGCAGATTATACGATTCATGATGACTCCTGGAAAGTCACTTCCGCCGAGGTATCCCGTTCGGATAATATCGCCACCGGAGATTTCACGGTAAAAAATTATTTTTTGGGAATACCGGTAAAAACAGTTAAAGAAACGCTGACTCTCACCTGCGCTCCGGACGGAGTTGTGTCATAAAACCGTTCATCGCAAAACCCGCCCCTTGCCTTTAATGACAGGGGCGGGTTTTTATGTGAATTTCAGGGATATTCATTCGCTGTCTGCGTTTATCGAATCCCACACGGTTTTGAAAACGCCGTCGGGATTCATCGCTATAAACAATCTGTGGGATGAATTTTTATCGGGGGAAAATGAGGTGCAGTAAACATAGCCGCCCTCAAAAAGGCGCAGATTTTCATAAGTACCGTTTGCCTGCTGCAAATAAAGGTGCCCCGAAATCTCTTCGCCCGTAAAATCCACCGCATCCAAAACGGCAGGGGAGGAATAAAGCTCTTCCATAAAGGCGTTCATGGTTTCGCTGCTCAGCGGAATTTCC
Organism: Oscillospiraceae bacterium; assembly: GCA_022508845.1. Classification (GTDB taxonomy): domain Bacteria; phylum Bacillota; class Clostridia; order Oscillospirales; family Acutalibacteraceae; genus RUG806. Next base: position 10,777 of record JAFLUL010000050.1, read on the forward strand.
TTTTTTGCATTTTCGTTCAAATTTTTATTGTTAAAAGAAAGATTTGTGTGTCCGTATTGCCATTCGTAATCGCTTACGTATTTATAAGCGACGGTGTTATCGGTGTGCAGGTGGTTTTTGAAAAAGTCCGCTCCGGTTTCAACCGAAAAGCCGTCAAGCGCACGAAGAAAAACAAGCTTACGGTAGCCGCCCGGAATTTTGTATGTGTCATAAAATCCCAGCACCGTAAAGGTCTGAACAAAACAGAGAACGTCATCCGTGCTGTAGCCGTTTACGGCGTAAATGGGGCCCTCTACCGTGCCGTCAAATTCATCGTAGCCCTCTTCATTTTTCTCTATTATATTAAGGCAATCAACGGAGCCCTTTGCAACCCCGAGCTGCTCGCCTATGAGAGCATCCCACTGAGCGTCGGACAATAAATCGGGCGAGTACCACGATTTTTTTGTGTCGGCTATGTCTTCGCTCATATAGGCAATGGTCTCTTTTGCTTTTTTTGGTATTTTTTTCCAGTCGGAGGCGTTATAGTAATAGCAGCCCTCCGCACAATATATTTTTCCGTTATAAACAACAAAGGGTACAACGGAATTCATTGCCGTACCGTCGCTTTTTTCGGGCAGGGGAGCGGGAGTGAGGTATATACCGAGATGCTTGTTTTCTTCGGATTGTGAAACGAGAGGTTCGCTTTCTTCGGTTTGCGAGGGGGTAGGTTCAGTCGTTTCGGTGTTCGGGGTAACGGTTGGAGTGTTGCTTATAACCCTTAAAGTTATCGCTGCGCCTATCATAAGCAGCAGCGCTGTCAGCACCCCGGCGCCTTTTTTTATCTTTTTGCGCTTTGTTTTTTCGGCATTAAGCTTTTGCTCTATAATAAAAGCGGTTTCTTCATAGGTCTTCATCTGAAATATTCTCCTTTTGCAGTTCTTCTTTCAGAGCGGCTCTGGCTCGGGAATTCAGTATTGCCACGGCGTTTCGGCTCTTTTTTAATACCTTTGCGCTCTTTTCGTTTGAAAGCCCCTCAAAATAGGTGAGCCACAGTATTTCGGCATATTCTTTTTTAAGCCTGCCCATTGCCGAAAACAATGCCTTATCGCGCTCCGTTTTAAGTATGCTCTCCTTTAAGTCGGTTTCGGCTTGGAGGATTTCCGCAACATCGCTCAGCGGAACGCTTTTTTCTCGCTTTTTTTTGCGAAGATAGTCTATTGCGGTGTTTCTGCCGATCGTGTAAAGCCATGTCTTAAAGCTGCTCTCGCCGCTGTTTTTCGGCCTTTTTATCAGCAGCTTAACAAAGGTATCCTGCGCCAGCTCCTCGGCGGCGTCCAAATCGCCCACGATTTTATATAGATACCATATAAGCGGGTCGCGGCAGGCCTTAACAATGTCGGTAAGCGCATCCTTGTTGCCGCTCAAAAAGCGCTCGTAGCTGCTGAACATATCATCCATACCGATGCTCCTTGAAAAAGATCTCTTTCATTTTTTAAACGATATTATGGCAAAAAATATTTCAGTAATGTTGAAAAAAAACGGTTTTTGTAATAATATAATATCATAACTTTGAATTTGGAGAAAGATATGCAGCCATTTATTGCTTTTGACGTTGAAACCCCCAACTGCCGGAATAACCGCATAAGTGCAATAGGAATAACGGTAATTCAAAACGGGAAAATAACTCAGAGCACGGGAACGCTGATAAATCCCGAAACGCATTTTGACTATTTTAATATGGAGCTTACGGGCATAACCCCCGAGGCGGTAGAAAACGCTCCCACCTTTCCGGAGCTTTGGGATAGCATAAAGGACGTTTTTGAAAATAATGTCCTTTTAGCTCACAACGCGCCGTTTGATATGTCCGTTTTATCTAAGTGTCTTACGGACTATGATCTGCCGCACCCGGATTTTTTGAAATACGCCTGCACCTGCAATATGGCGCGAAGGTTTTTCCCCCGAATGGAGAGAAGGGGACTTCACGATATGTGCGATTACTATAATATCCCGCTCAATCACCACAGAGCCGATTCCGACGCCCTTGCCTGCGCAGAGCTGCTTTTGAGATACATATCCGAGGGCAGAGACGTTTTGCCTTTTATAAGGACATATGACGTTAATCAAAAAAGAACATTGAGAATATAAAACAGTAAGTTTTTGCTGCCGGGAAACAGTAAGCTATTGATTTTTCACCCAAAAAACGGTATACTAATATAAAGACACTTTAAGGAGAGTTTTATGATATATGTAACCTCAGATTGGCGCGGGATCGAGCTAAAGGAAGTAAAATCGCTTTTTAAGAAGGCAAAATTTAACGACAGCGATTTTTGCTTTGTTCTCGGAAACGTTATCGACTACGGGGAAAACGGCGTTGAGCTTATTAAATGGCTTATGGAGCAATATAATATTGAGCTGATTTTAGGCGCGCAGGAGAGCTTGCTGCTCAAAAATGAGGCCTTATTTACTTCTGCCGCTCCCGAGATGACCGCAGAGCAGATGGAAACTCTTAAAAAATGGAATTCTCTGGGCGGAATGCCAACTCTCACCGCCCTTAAAAAAGAAAAGGCCGATACGGTGGAATACATTTTTGAATATCTCAGTGACGCGCCTTTATTTGAAACGGTGAACGCGGGCGGCAGGGATTTTATTTTAACCCACAGCGGCCTCGGAGGCTTTTTAAAGGGCAAAAAGCTGAGTGAATATTCCGAAGAGGAGCTTTTGTGGAACACGCCAAAGCTTGAAGACAGATATTTTGAAGAGGCGACCGCCGTTTTTGGGCACACGCCAACCTTTGAATTCGGCTCGGAATATGATGGAAAAATCCTTCACACCGACACCTGGATAGATGTTAACATCGGAGTTAACGAAGGATATGAACCGGTTTTGCTTCGCCTTGACGATATGAAAGAATTTTACTCCGACTGAGAAATAATATTAAAAAACCCGCCGAGAGGCGGGTTTTTTGTTTGATAGATTTATTTTGTTATACCGCTTTTTTCTTTTTGAATAACGTCGTGAGCTCCGCCCTCAACGATGGAGGTTGCCGAAACGAGGGTGAGCACCGCTTTATCCTGGAATTCGGGGATGGTGAGCGCGCCGCAGTTGCACATTGTTGATTTTACCTTTTGCAGCGACATTGCAACGTTATCCTTCAAGCTTCCCGCATATGGAACATAGGAATCAACTCCCTCTTCAAACGAGAGCTTTTTATCTCCGCCGAGGTCATAACGCTGCCAGTTTCTTGCTCTTGCGCTGCCCTCGCCCCAGTATTCTTTATAATAGGTTCCGCCTATGCTCACTTTTGCGGAGGGGCTTTCGTCAAAGCGGGCGAAATATCTGCCGAGCATAACGAAGTCCGCGCCCATAGCCAGAGCGAGAGTTATATGGTGGTCGTAAACAATTCCGCCGTCGGAGCAAACGGGGATATAAACGCCGGTCTCTTCAAAATAGCGGTCTCTTTCGGCGCAAACGTCAATAAGCGCGGTTGCCTGACCTCTGCCTATTCCCTTGGTTTCACGGGTTATGCAAATTGAGCCGCCGCCGATGCCAACCTTTATAAAGTCCGCGCCGGCGTCCGCCAAAAAGCGGAATCCTGCCGCGTCAACAACATTTCCCGCGCCTACCTTAACGGAGTCGCCGTAGTGTTCTCTTATCCAGGCAATCGTCAGTCTTTGCCACTCGGAGAAGCCCTCCGATGAATCTATGCAAAGCACGTCAACTCCCGCGTCAACAAGGGCGGGAACGCGTTCGGCGTAGTCGCGAGTGTTAATTCCCGCGCCCACTATATAGCGTTTGCTTTCGTCGAGCAGCTCGTTCGGGTTTTGCTTGTGGGTGTCGTAGTCCTTGCGGAAAACCATATAGCAGAGCCTTCCATCATTGTCAACAATGGGAAGAGAATTGAGCTTGTGATCCCATATTATATCGTTTGCCTCTTTCAGCGTTATTCCCTCTTTGGCGGTAACGAGCTTTGAAAGGGGGGTCATAAAGCTGTCGACCCTTGTGTTGGGGGGCATTCGGCTAACGCGGTAGTCGCGGCTTGTTATTATTCCCAAAAGCTTGCCGTTCTGGGTGCCGTCGTCGGTTACGGCAACGGTGGAATGTCCGGTTTGCTCGCAGAGGTCTATTATGTCGGAAAGAGTGCCGTCGGGGCGGATGTTTGAGTCGCTCAGAACAAAGCCTGCCTTATAGTCCTTGGTGCGCTTTACCATAGCGGCCTCATCCTCTATGCTCTGAGAGCCGTAAATAAACGATATTCCGCCCTCTATTGCGAGAGCAACGGCGAGCTTATCGCCCGAAACGGACTGCATTATAGCCGATACCATTGGAATATTCATAGTTATTGCCGGCTGCTCTCCCTTTTTATATTTAACAAGCGGAGTTTTAAGACTTACGTTTGCGGGAATGCATTCGTCTGAGGAATAACCGGGGATGAGCAGGTATTCGTTAAAGGTGTGTGAGGGTTCGTTGATTATTTTTGCCATAGTGACCTCCCGTTAAAATAATTCGGAATGCGTAATTCGTAATTCGGAATTATTTAATATTTTTAATCTGATATAAAATTTGCTTTATGTTTTTGATAGATAATGGGAATTTAAGATTAAACTATTATAATTAAAAATCGCTTGCGATTTTCCGAAATTCCGAATTCTTAATTCTGAATTCCGAATTAAATAGGAAATAAGATTTAAAACAGCCCCGAAATTTTTCCGTTTTCGTCCACGTCTATTTTTTCGGCGGCGGGAACCTTGGGAAGACCGGGCATCGTTAAGATTTCACCGGTGAGAACAACTATAAAGCCGGCGCCGGCGGATATTTTAACGTTTTTAACGGTTACCGTAAAGCCCTCGGGCGCGCCGAGAAGGGTTGGATCATCGGAAAAGCTATACTGAGTTTTTGCTATGCAAACGGGCTTATTAGCAAAGCCGAGGTTTGTTAATTGTTCTATCTGCTTTTTGGCGTTAGGAAGGATATTTACGCCAACGCCGCCGTAAACCTTTTTAACAACGGATTCTATCTTTTCTTCAATGGTGCCGTCAAGCTCATAGGAGAAGGTGAAATCGCCCTTTTCCTCTTCGCACAGGCGAACGACCTCTTTTGCGAGGGCTTCTCCGCCCTTGCCGCCCTCAGCCCATACGGTTGAAAGAACGGTGTTAACGCCGAGAGCCTTGCACTTTGCAATAATGAAGTCTATTTCTTTGTCGGTGTCGGTTGGGAAGCGGTTTACCGCAACAACGCATGGAAGTTTATAAACGTTTTTGATGTTTGAAACGTGGCGAAGGAGGTTCGGAACGCCCTTTTCGAGAGCGGCGATATCCTCATTTGCAAGCTGTTTTTTATCAAGACCGCCGTGCATTTTAAGCGCTCTTACGGTTGCAACTATAACAACTGCGTCGGGAGTCAGGCCTGCCATACGGCACTTTATATCGAGGAATTTTTCCGCGCCGAGATCTGCTCCGAAGCCTGCCTCGGTTACAGTATAATCGCCCATTTTAAGAGCGGCTTTAGTTGCTATAACGGAGTTGCAGCCGTGGGCTATATTGGCAAAGGGGCCGCCGTGAACAAAGGCGGGAGTTCCCTCGAGGGTTTGAACCAGGTTGGGCTTGAGGGCGTCCTTGAGAAGAGCAGTCATTGCGCCTACAGCCTTTAAGTCGCCTGCGGTAACGGGCTTGTCGTCATAAGTATAGGCAACGATAATGCGGGAAAGCCTCTCTTTTAAGTCGGTTATTGAATTTGCAAGGCAGAAAACTGCCATAATTTCACTGGCAACGGTGATATCGAAGCCGTCTTCTCTCGGAACTCCGTTTGCCTTGCCGCCCAGGCCGTCAATAACGTTTCTAAGCTGGCGGTCGTTCATATCAACGCATCTTTTCCAGGTTATCTTTTTAACGTCAATATTGAGAGCGTTGCCCTGCTGAATGTGGTTGTCGAGCATAGCTGCAAGGAGGTTGTTTGCCGCGCCGATGGCGTGGAAATCGCCGGTGAAGTGGAGGTTTATGTCCTCCAAAGGAACAA
>JAFLUL010000051.1 GCA_022508845.1 Oscillospiraceae bacterium
GATCTCTTTTGGTTCTATTTTCCATCGTTCAGTTTTCAGGGTGCTTGATTCTATCTGAATTCTTAAGACCGATTTTTTTCGGTCTTTTTTTATTGACTGTTTGATAAATTATTATTATAATTATATTTGTGTAATTATCTGATAGCTTCAGAGGATGATTTTATGGATAAGAAGGCTTTTGCTTTATTATTTTTCTTCTTTTTATTAGTTTGCTCTTTATTTGTAGGATGTGATGCAAATTCCCCTGCGATCGGTTTAAGTAATTCTTTAGATTGTTTGGATGATACTATTCCTGAAAAAGAAGGCTATGTTATTGATTTCAGTTCTGAATTTAATGATGATATATTAGATATCGAATACTGGTTGCCGCAGTACCTTCCTCACTGCACTCCTAATATTGCAGGCTCTTCAGCAAGATATAAACTTGAAAACGGATGTTTGAATCTTTATATTGAAAAAGATTCGCCTGACTATTTCGGCGGTCAGCCCGGCTCTGTTGACCCGGATAATCTTTTATGGATAGCTAACGGTATTCAAACCTGGGAAAAAAATCATTTACATCCCGGCGGTGCTCATATGATGGAAGTTCAACCTTTTGAAGGATACGCCACTCAATACGGATATTTTGAGATGCGAATGAAGATGCCGAACACTAAAGGCGGCGGATATGCGGCGTGGTGGCTTATAGGCGCTCAGGATGATTCCCAAAATGATGAAACTTTATCGAATCAGAACGGTGAAATTGATGTTTTAGAAACATTCTTTAATAATCCCGGTGTTTTTGAACCTAAGGTTCATCCCTGGGATGATCCTGATCTTAACGAATGGTCAAGCAAAGTAAAGTTACCCGGAAGAGCTTCGAAATATGTTAATGAATTTCATACTTATTCCTTTGATTGGAGACCTGAAGGGATAACCTTTTATGTGGACGGTAAGGAAGTGGCGCAGACTAGTGAATCGCCGCAATATAGGATGTGTATGATTCTTTCAATGTATATCAATTCCGATTTTAGCGGCTGGGATGAACCTGATAATGTATATCCCATAGAGTGGCTGATAGATTATGTCCGTGTTTATAAGGATATAAACGGCTATGACTAATTAAGCGATGCACAGAACATAGATAAGGAGCGAAGACTGTATGTTTTCTTTTGATGATATTAAAAATATATGTGATAATTTTGTTCTTCAGGGTGAATTCACTGATTTTTCTGTTATAAAAAACGGACATATAAATATTTCTTTTAAGATAAATTATTCCGATAACCGCAGCTATCTTTTGCAGCAAATAAACTCAAACGTGTTTCAGAATACGGAAGTCCTTATGAATAATATTGATAAGGTTACTTCATTTTTGCGCAATAAAAGGTCAAAAATGACCTCTCTTTTCTGTTATCCCACTTTATCTGGAAAAAAGTATTATATTGATGATTCAGGCAAGGTATGGCGTGTTTATAACTATATTGATAACTCTGTTTGCTATAATATCATAAATTCTCCTGAACTGTTTTATAAAACCGGAGCCGCCTTCGGTGAGTTTCAGAAGCTGCTTGCAGATTTCCCGATTGATGAGCTTGGTGAAACAATTCCCGATTTTCATAATACAGCAAAACGCTATACTACTTTTTTATCAAGTGTTGCAGCCGATAAAATGAACAGAGCAGATGCCTGTAAGCCCGAAATTGAATTTGTTAAAAACAGGGCAGATGACACCCGAATTTTAACCGACCTTATTTCAAGAGGAGAACTTCCCGTTCGTGTAACTCATAATGACACTAAGTTGAATAATATTTTATTTGACGCTGACACAAGCGAACCTAAATGTGTTGTTGATCTCGACACTGTCATGCCCGGTTTAAGTCTTTATGATTTCGGTGATGCCATACGCTCCGGCGCAAGCACCGCTGAAGAGGATGAGACCGATCTCAGCAAGGTTTCCTGCGATCTTTCTCTTTATGAGGCATATGTTAAGGGATATTTATCCTCAGCAGGCGATAGTCTTACCGAAAAAGAGATAGAATATCTTCCTTTTTCGGCAAAGCTTCTCACTCTTGAATGCGGGATTCGCTTTTTAACCGACTATCTTGAAGGAGATGTTTATTTTAAGACTTCTTATCCGGAGCATAATCTAGTCCGCTGCCGTACTCAGTTCAAACTGGTGGAGGATATGGAAAATAAGATGGATGAGATGATAAGAATTACAAACTCCGCAGCTTTCAGATAATTTAGTTAAAATTATAAACAGTCAGCGACAATTTTGTCGCTGACGTTTTTTATGGCTGATAATTATATTTGCGGTTTATTTTCCGCAGCCGCAGCCTCCGGTAAACAGGGGCAAATCAGAGCAGCCGTTGCTGTTAGAGCTGGATTGTTCGGGAGGGAAAAATTCTGAAACAGGGAAGCTTATTCTTCTGAACGCTTCGCAGGGATCTTCCGTCTGGTTTGAGCATTCCTTTGAAGGCATACAGAAATCATAAGCCGGGATGAGTATCTGAACATCTCTCTCAAGCTGAACGATAGAAAACAGACCTATTGTTGCTCTTACTGCCTGAGAGGCGTCGGAATCGATAAAATCTCCCGCAAAGAGATTCCTGATTGACGAGGGAATAGAATTTACGCTCTGATTTGAGCAGCAGCAGTCGCAAGGACGGCAGAGCTTAGCTTCAAGGCAAATGGGAGTTGCAACTTGAATTTTTGCTCTGGGGTTTGTTGATGTGGCAATATTCTGTGTATCAATGGCGGGAGAATATTCAGATGAAAATACTTTAACGCTGCCCTCTGCACCGTAGAGAATAACCTTTTTTGAATATACGCTGAGACCGTATACTGTCTGAGGCGGAGCTGAGGGTGAGCTGAACGCGTCAAGAGCCACCATAAAGAAGAATGTTGCGTCAACCGAATAATAGCCTGAGCTGAATGGCACTTTTTCTATTTCCGAAAAAACGTTAAGCACCTCGCAGCTTCTGCATCTTACCGTTGAAGAGCGGTCAATTATTGCCTGTGCGGGCCCGGTAAAGAAAACTCTGAGATCTGAAAGGCAGTCCTTGTCGGCGCACGAATCATAAACTCTTGCCGTATCAACGCAAACTGCTTCAGATATTCTGTTGCAGGACGAGTTATCGTTGTTGAGTCCTGCGCTGCCGTTGGGGATATCTGACATAAAAAAACCTCCTGTAAAAATAATTGAAATCCGAAAACTTCAATACATTTTATTACAGAAGGCGAATTTAGTTACAATAAATTATTTGTATGAGCTGAAATCAAAAGTCTGACCGCGTCCGTTTTCCTCTCTTGATTTATCCGCAAGAAAAACGGCGAGATGTCCGGCAACGGAATTTTCAATCGCGGTACACGAAACGCTCTGTTTTCCGGTTTTAACATATTCTATAAAATCTTTTGTTAAAGCCTCATCGCCGCCTCCGTGACCTTCATCTCTTGCGGCGGATATATTTATCTCTTCTTCCTCAAAGCCTGTTTCAGCCAAGGCGCTGATTTTTGAGAGCGTATATTTTTCGTCCTCAAAAGCGCCGTATATCTCGCCGAGAGTTCCGATAATATGTATTTTCCGAAGGCTTTTTGCTGAACCGCCTATCATATTAAATGTACCGGTTGCGCCGCCCGCAAAATTTATGAGCACCGACTGATGATCTACAACATTATTGTCGCACTTATATATGCATCTGTTGTAAGGGTTGCCGTTTAAGAAAGACTGTATTCTGTCCTCATCGGTTACATTCTGTTTATTCTCAAGATCAGCCCACGCATAAACCTCCCAGCGGTTCGGATGCATAAGATACAGATTTTTGGATGAGTATCGGCAAGAATCCACCAAAGGACAATCCACCGTGCAGCGCGTTCCGGCGTTTTGCGGAGCGTTTTCGGGCTTAAACTGATATTTTCCGCCAACGGACGACACAGTTTCGGGAAGGGTTGGCTGCATAAGCCACATCATAAGATCAACGTCATGGCAGCTTTTTGCAAGGAGCATTGAGGTTTTGCATATGTCGGAGTTTGCCCATTTACCCCTGATATATGAGGTGGAAAGATGATGGTAGCTGACGTGTTCCGCCATTTGAATGTTTATTATGTCGCCTATTTCTCCGGCAAGAATTTTTTCTTTTATGGAAAGGTAAAACGGAGCATATCTGAGAACGTGGCAAATCATAACCTTATTTCCGTTTTCTTTTATAACGGAAATAAGCTCGTCCATTTCATCTTTACTTACGGCAAATGGTTTTTCAAGCAGCATATCGTAGCCAAGCTTTAGCAGCGGCACGCTTGTCTCAAAGTGCTGATGATCCATAGTTCCGTTTATAATAGCTTGCGCTATGCGCCCTTTTTTCGCAAGCTCAGCGGCGTTTTCAAAGCAGTATTCTTCGCTGAAACCGTAACGTTCCATACACATTTTTCTGCGCTCGGGGTTAGGATCTGCTATTCCCACAATTTTAAGCTTGTCAGGGTGAGTTAACGAGTAGTCCGCGTAAACCAACGAACGGTGTCCGCCGCCAACGATAACGGCGGTAACAGTTGAATCCATATCTTTTTTCCTCTTGCTTTTGGTGAAAATTCTTTGTCCGGGAGCTTATTTGATTCTTATCTTCTCCGCAGCTTCTGCGGTGCGTATGAACGCTCCGGCTATGTTTGAGCCTGTTCTTCCGCCGGCAGAAATTGCCTCTTCGTAGTGAAGCGGAGCGAAAACGCTTCCGAAATCATTATCGGGTATAATATAGCCTATTGCATCGTTGCAAAGTCCTATAACTGTAAGGTGGCCGTTAACAACATCCTTAAAGGCGGGAAAACTCCACCCGGTTTTTTTATAGCTCTCTTCTTCTCCGTATGCGCCGCCGTAGGCGATTTCGGGTATCAGTTCCCCGGGAATAAGGGCAAGCTTTAAATCTCTGCCGAATTCCGCAATGCCTATCTCTGTGGAGAAGTAGAAATCGTAATTTCTGTTGTCGTCTCCGTTTTGTACCTTAACAACATTATTGCTTACGAGTTTTATTTTTCCAAGCAGCTCCATTAAACCGTTGTCAACGGGAATGAAGGTTTCGTTAACAATAACGTTGAGCATAGGCTCAACTGGCTTAAATTCATTTTCATCGGCGGCAAGAATATATTTTGCTATCGCTCTGCCGTAGTGCGCTATTCCGCCGTGACGCGAATCTCCCGGTTCGCAGAATTTGCCCCTGTCGGTTGCAACGGCAGCCTCAGCTCCCTGAAAATACGCTGCCTCATAGCCTGCGTTTTGAAGCTCATCGCAGATGTAATACGGAAAATCTGCGCTTATAACCCGCTGCTTCGGGCCGTAGTTTGTTGGGTGCGCCGCCAAAAAAACTGCGAGCAGCTTTTTTGAATCGCTGTTTTGGGGCTCAAAGCGCAAAACTGTCATAACCGTGTCGGTAATATACGGCGGGCGCTTGTCTCTGACAAACTGCTCGCAGGGCAGAAGGGCATAGCTCAGTTTCCCCTTTTCCATTCCGTTTACCGCTCTAGTAATAACATCGGCAGCCGTAACAAACAGGTATTCCATAAAGTCGGGATTTCTGCCCGAAACGGCATTTTTCAGAGTGTTTTCTTTTTTAACAGCCTTCGGATTCTTTTTAACTGCGTCAATGAGATCGCCCCAAACGCCCTGAGTGTCCGCGCCCGAATGGCAGTGTGTTGAGCTGATGTTTATTGAAACAATGTTTTTTTCCTCAATAAGGTCGTGAAGTCGATTTCTTATAACCCTTATATCGTAGTTTGAAATTCCAACACAATCTATAACCGCAAAAACGTTTATGCCCCTGCCTGAGCCATCGTCAAACGCGAAGGCTCTTATCATCTGCTCGGATATAACGCCGCAGGCCTTATTCGGCGGAAAGCTGAGGTATCCGGCAAGATACAGGTTTCCCTGCACTCTTTCGGGAATAATGCTCTCTTTTGCAAATCCAACGCTCCAGGCGGAGTTCTCTTTTGGCTCACTCAAAAAATATCCGCTTCCCTCAAGAAAACCCGCGTTGTCGTAGCTGTTTAAGTAAGGTATAGTATTGTCTGATATTTTTGAAGCTATTCCTTTGAGCAGCTTTTGAACCGCCGTGTCGCCGTAGTCTATAAGCTTTTGCTTTATCTCCTTTTCCTCGGCAAATGCGTTTATTTTGTCTTTTATCTTTAATGGGGCCATTAAATAAAATCCTCCTCCAATGTAATTCTGAGTTCGGCGGTTTCAAAGCCTTCTTTTTTTTCAGTTATTTCGAGTTTTATTTTTCCGTCCGTAATAATTTCCGGCGGGATAACATATGTATACGCAAAAAAGTTTTCAGGACACATCTCCTGAGTAAAACGGGTGTTGAGCTTCGGTTTTTCCAGGCGTTTTCCGTTTACCTTTGCGGTGTGTTCTTCCAAAAACATTTCCGACGGTTTTTTATATGTCAGGGTGAGAAAATATTTTGTGTTCGGGAAAAAACCGTCAAGCTCCGCCTTTAAGGTAATATGGTCAAAAAGCTTTTGCAGACATACCGGAAGCGTACCGTTATTTATTCCCCGTCGGTCTCCCTGAAAGTCCATATAAAAATCCGGCTCCTGCTTTGCACCCAGAGCTTCAAAGGGGTGAAGAGCAAAGGAATAATAAAATTCTCCCGGTTTAACGTCGTTTCTTTTTACAGCCTTTTTTATCAGCTCTCTGTTGTACGCAATACCTGACAGCCACTGCTTATCGGTTACAGGCAAGCTTATTGTGTCAAGCGTTGCGCCTCTTTCCCAGCCTGAGGCAAAATATTTTTCAACGCTGAGTTGCATCCCTATGCCCTCAAAAAGCCTTTTTGCGCTTTTTTCAATTTTTTCGTAAAGCTCGTTTATGTACTCTGGCAGGGGAGAATTCAAGGTTTGCTTTGCCCCCGGAAAATCATTGTTTTCAATCTGCGCTTTTGCAATATTAACGCTTACCGTGTCCGACATAAAACGCTCTTTTATGTATTTATCGCATAGAGCCCTGAAATAGAGCTGTTCAAATCTCCAGCAGTCGCCGCCTTTTTTCAGGCTTTCCGCAATATAAAGAGACTTATCAATGCTTTTTTCAAGAGGAGTGCTCTCCCAATTCTTTTCAAGAAGAAGTATTGAAGCCGCAGCCTTTTCGGTGTCATAGCCGTGAAAAAACACTCTCGCATAGTCAGAAACAATATCTTCTGCCTCTTGGGAGCTGTCCCAGTCAAGAGAGCACCAAACTGCTTTGTTTACATCGTCATTAACTCCGTCGGAATATGTAACGCTGCCAACGGTATAGGGACTTACGGTGTTATAAAGCCTTTTATATTCTGTTGGACGGGGATTTATGCTTTCGCGGCTTAATGCTGTTGAAAAAGCATAGTGCCAGTCGTCCTTATCAAAATGCACAGGGTGTTCGCAGCGCAGGTTATGAGTAACATCGGGATAAAAACGAATCGGCATATTTTCGGGAAGCTTTTCTCTTAAAATATCGATGTTAAAGGCTCTGTTCGGACCTGTTATTACTCCCGCAAATTCTCCCTCGGAGCTTTTTATGCCCTCAATAAACTCATCTCCCCAAGTCGGCGCATTGTGCGGAGCCTGTGCTGATGGCCAGATCTCGGCGTTCGGATGGTATTTTTTCAGTATTCTCTTTATTTTTTTGCATCTCTCCAGCATCTCTTTCGCAGGAAGAGAGCCCGGGTCAGAGCCGGGAATAAACAAATCGTCAATAAATTTAACTTTTTTAAAAAGTTCCTCTCGAGTTTTTAGCTCCTGCTCCTCCGCTTCGTCGCCGTTCGGAACCCAAAGGGATATTTGAAGCCCCATAGCTTTTGCTTTTTCGCTGAGTATAGCAGTCATTTCAGCAGCAGGATATTTCATAAGAGAGTTTTGCTCGGCAAATGGGATAAACTCAACCGTGTTCATTCCGAAGAACATATTTTCGAGCATATACCGCTCAAAATCGTCCTCACTCCATTTGTCGTATGTGTTTGAGGCAGGACGAAAGCCCAGTTGATGTCCCCGAATTTTCTTTTCGGGACTGTGAACGCCGCTGATATCCGAAATAAGAGTTATCTCCGAGCCGCAGTATATGCTTTTTCTTAAAAACAGACCAATGGCAAAAATCAGTCCTCTTATGCCGTTTGCTGCAAATGTTATTTTGTCGGTTTCGGTTTTTATTTCAAAAATATCGTCGCTCCCGAAGTATGCGCCGGATACAAGGCGAATTTCGGTCCCGGCCGAAAAAGCTGAATCAAGCGAAATGGTTTTCCCTGTGCGAAAAAAGAGCTCTTTTTGAAATATTTTTGCCGCGCTGAGGGAAACTCTATCTTCCGCGGTTAAAAAAATCTTGTCTGCATTCAGCCTCATACTAAACTCCGTTTTACTTGTTCTTTTATTGATTTTATTATATAAAATTATATAAGTCAAGAAAAAAATAACATCCTTTCATAGTTCATAAATTGTTAATTTTACTAAAACTGATTATTTTACTCTGTTGATTTTGACAAATTTGAGAAATAATACGAAAAAAAATAAATAATTATTGATTTTGCGGTAATTTGGGGCTATAATTAAAGACACAAAATTGTAAAAAACGGAGGCATATTCTATGAAAAAAGTTCTTGCAGTGTTTATGGCTGTTTTAATGGCGTTTTCGGCTCTTTCGGTTGCTGTTTATGCTCAGGACGGCGATACATCAGAAGAAACTACCACCGCGGTAAGATATCCCCAAGAAGAACCCTCAACCGGCATAGTTGATGATGACGGTCTTGTTGTACCCCAGAATCCAACTCAGCTCGGAATGGCATTTTTCTTCAAAATTATTGAAAAGGTTATAAATTTCATTCTCGGTCTGTTCGGCGGCGGAAATCTTGATGGTTCCATCTCCGGCAGCGTTGATGACGCAGGCAAATGGTTGGATGAAGCTATTTCAAACATCTTTGGCTCGCTTGATAACTGAGAGTTATAACAAAAAAAATCGGGATCGGTTCTGCCGGTCTCTTTTTTATTTAAATTGCAATTTTCCAATGCTTGTTTGTTTAATAAAATGTTTTTAGCGTTCTCTGATAATTTCCCTATGAGCAACTGCGATGGCCTGAACGCTTTTCGGGGACAAAAAAAATAAAAAATTATATCGGAAAAATGTTGACATTTGAGTTTTTCTGCTGTATATTTACGCTTAAGAATATAAATAGTCATAATATATTCTTAATTTTATTCGTTTTGAACGGAGAGGGGCTGCATAATTGGAAAACAAAACCCATATCATTGATCTCAAAAACATATCTGTTTCGTTTGACGGCGAAAAGATACTCGAAAATCTGAATCTTTCAATCAAGGACGGCGAGTTCATTACCTTTTTGGGGCCTTCCGGCTGCGGTAAGACCACAACTCTGAGGGTAATTGCGGGCTTTCTTCAGCCCGACAGCGGAGACGTCATCTTTGAAAACAAAAATATCAATGGTGTTCCTTCGCATAAGCGGCAGGTAAACACCATTTTTCAGCGTTATGCTCTGTTTCCGCATCTGAGCGTTGCAGAAAATATCGCGTTCGGTCTTAAGGTAAAAAAGATGCCCAAAGCCAAAATCGATGAAAAGGTTCAGGAAATGCTCAAGCTTGTTAACCTCAAGGGCTTTGATAACCGTATGATCGATTCGCTTTCCGGCGGTCAGCAGCAGAGGGTTGCCATTGCGAGAGCTCTTGCTGTTGAACCAAAGGTTCTTTTGTTGGACGAACCGCTCGGCGCGTTGGATCTGAAGCTTCGCAAAGATATGCAGGTGGAGCTGAAAAAGATCCAGCAAAGTCTCGGTATTACTTTTATCTACGTTACCCACGACCAGGAGGAAGCTCTGTCTATGTCCGATACCATAGTTGTTATGGACGACGGCAAGATTCAGCAGATAGGTTCCCCAACAGACGTGTATAACGAGCCTCTTAATGCCTTTGTTGCCGATTTCATCGGAGAGAGCAATATAGTTGACGGCATTATGAAGGAGGATAAGGTGGTTGAGTTCTCCGGGCACGTTTTCGATTGTCTCGATACCGGCTTCGGTAAAAACGAGGAGGTTGACGTTGTTGTCCGTCCTGAGGATGTTGACGTCGTTTCACCCGAAAACGGAATGCTTACCGGCGTTGTTACTTCCGTTACCTTTAAGGGCGTTCATTATGAGATAATTGTTGATATAGGCGGATTTTTGTGGATGATCCAGTCCACCGACATTCAGTATGTGGGCGATAGAATAGGCTTGCAAATTGATCCCGACGCTATTCATATAATGAAAAAATCCGAATATTCCGGAACTTTCGGAGATTTCTCCAGCTACTCGGACGAGTTCGATGAGCTTTCCGATGTGAACGCAGGGGTTTCCCGGGAGGATGAAGAGGATGAGTAAGGGTGTAAGCGTGGGAAACAAAAAGGCAAACCTTTTTCCGTTTTCCTCTTGGATGGTCGTTTTTGTTTTGATTCCCATTGCGCTGGTGGTTTATTATGCCTTTACCGGCGTTGACGGGTTTACTTTTTCTAATCTTAAATGGGTATATACTTATAGAAGCACTCTCTGGCTGAGTCTTGAGCTTGCCTTTATATCAACCGTAATTTGTCTTGTTCTCGCATATCCGATAGCGTATTCTATGTCCCGCGCAAGCGCGCGGATCCAGCGCAATGCAACGCTCATTATAATGCTTCCTATGTGGATGAATTTCCTCGTGCGTACTTATGCGTGGATGACGCTGCTTGAGGATACCGGACTTATAAATTCCGCTCTGAGAGCAATTTTCGGAATGGATTTTCCGGGTTTGCACCTCATAAATAACCACGGCGCTATTATCCTCGGAATGGTGTATAACTATCTTCCATATATGATTTTGCCGCTTTATACTGCTATGACTAAAATCGGTGATTCTCTCATAGAAGCGGCAAGGGATCTCGGCGCTTCAGGTGCGCAGGTTCTGGGCAAGGTCATTATGCCAATGAGCGTTCCCGGTGTTATTTCGGGAATAACTATGGTTTTTATACCCTCAATTTCAACCTTCATTATTTCAAAGATTCTCGGCGGCGGAAAGGATTTCCTTATAGGCGATCTTATCGAGGATTATTTCCTCGGAAGCTCCGGCGTTGTGAATTACAATATCGGCGCGGCGCTATCGCTTGTTATAATGGTTCTTATTCTTATCGCAACCTTTATAATGAACCATTTTGATAAGGATGCCAGCACCAGCGGAGGAGGCAGCGTGATATGAAAAAGTTATTGAATATTTATAATGCTCTTATCGGAATTTTTCTTTACGCTCCTATTTTCGTTATCGTGTTTTTCTCGTTCAATTCCGGCACTTCAAGATCCTCCTTCGAAGGATTTTCGCTTCAATGGTATGCGGAGCTGCTCGAGGACGATCTGATACTGCGTTCGCTTTATTATTCCGTTGTTATTGCTGTGCTTTCCGCTCTTATTGCAACCGTTATAGGAACTTTGGCGGCAATCGGCATAAACTCCTTAAAGGGCTGGAAAAAGAGCGCATATCTTGCGGTAAACAATATCCCTGTTGTTAACCCCGATATCGTAACGGCGATATCTATGATGATACTGTTTGTTTTCGTTCTCGGTCTTTTCAACAGTATGGAGATGGGCTTCGGCACGCTGCTTATAGCTCATATAACATTCAATATCCCGTATGTTGTTCTGTCTGTTTTGCCAAAACTAAGAGGAATGGATCAGAATATATATTATGCCGCGCTCGATCTTGGCTGCCCTCCGATGAAATCGTTTATAAAGGTAGTTATTCCGCAGATAATGCCCGGTATAGTTTCGGGACTTATTATGGCGTTTACCTTATCTCTGGATGATTTCGTTATATCCTATTTCAACTCCGGCGCAACCTTCCAAACGCTGCCGATAACCATTTATTCTATGACTAAAAAGCCGTATTCATTAAAGCTAAACGCGCTTTCAACGATACTCTTTGCCGTTGTGCTTGTGCTTATGCTGGCTGTTAACCTCAAAAAGCCCCAAAAGGCTCAGAAAAAAGCGTAAGGGAGGGCTGATGATGAAAAGGAAATTATTATCGCTTGCCCTTATTTTGCTCGTGGTCTTTTCGCTTTGCTCCTGCGCTTTTTCCGGCAATGCCTCCGATGTTTCGCTGAATGTTTATAACTGGGGAGAATATATCGACCTGTCCGTTCTCGATGATTTTGAGGAGCAAACCGGAATTAAGGTGAACTATACAACCTTCGCCAGCAACGAGGAAATGTATTCAAAAATCGTAAGCGGAGCAGCGTCATATGACGTCATCATACCCTCCGAATATATGATTTCAAAGATGATCGATGAAGATCTGCTTGCGGAGCTCAATTTTGATAACATTCCGAACTATCAATATATCGGAGAGGAATATAAAGGTCTCGACTACGACCCAAACAACCTCTATTCCGTACCCTATACCTGGGGCACCGTTGTTATAGTTTACAACACAGAATATGTTGACGAAGAGGATGTTGAGGACGAGAGCATAGAGCTTTTGTGGAACGAAAAATATTCCGGAAAAATTCTGATGTTTGATAATCCGCGCGATTCTTTTGCTCTTGCTCATTCAAAGCTGGGAAATTCTATGAATACAACCGACCCTGCCGCATGGGAAGCAGCCGCCGAGGAGCTTATAAGACAAAAACCTCTGGTTCAGGCATATGTTATGGATCAGGTCTTTGATAAGATGATAAGCGAAGAAGCTTATATCGCTCCTTATTACGCGGGCGATGCGCTAACCATGATGGACGAGAACGAAAATCTCGCGGCTTATGTTCCGGTTGAAGGCGCAAACCGTTTCTTCGATTCAATGTGTGTGCTGAAAAACTCCCGTCATAAGGATGAGGCTGAGGCGTTTATAAACTTTATGTGCGACACTGAAATAGCCCTCAGAAACGCTGAGGAGGTCTGCTATGCCATTCCGCAGATTGAGAGCTTTGAGCTGCTTGACGAGGAAACAAAGGAGGACACAATGGTATATCCTCCCGAGGAGGTGCTCGAAAAATGCGAGGTTTTTGTAAACCTCCCCGCCGAAACGCTTAAGCTGCAAAGCGAGCTTTGGATTGAACTTAAAACTCACTATAAATAAAAATTAATTCGCGATCGGGCGCCTTCCTTGAGGAAGGCGCCCTGATTTTATATCTAAAAGAGCAAAAAATAATTGTCAAAGTTAACAAAAAATTAAAAACTTATTGAAAAAAATTTTATAAAGGTGTAAAATTTAACATGAACAGTCCTTAGCTTTTGAGGTGATTGACTAATGAAGAAATACAACAAACCAATAACAATTGTTTTAGCTGCGCTTATGCTTTTATCAAGCCTGCCGATTACCGCATTGCCTGTTAGCGCGTTGGCTTCAAAATCAGTTTTGCAACCTGAAATCGCCGATGCATTTGTTCCGCCGATTCCCGACGGTTATCATTTCACGGGCATAACCTATAAGAATGAATTCGGAAAAATGATTTATTACATCGAAGGTGAACCAAGCGAATACGGCTGGGTTGACGGTTACTGGATCAATGTTGCCGGTGACCCTATTGAACGCGAAGAAGATCCCTTTATTTATGCCGATAAAGCGGTTAATGCCAATGAAGTTTATTTCCCAAGCAAGTATGACGCGCGCGAAATGGGGTATGTTACCCCGGTGGAAGATCAGATCGGCGGCACTTGCTGGGCTCATGCGGCTGTTGCCTGTATGGAGGCAAACGCAATCAAGAAAGGCTATGGAACAAAGGACAGTATCGATTTTTCGGAATACTACATTGCGTGGTATGCAAGGCAAGGCTATTATCAGGGTATTTCTGACGCCGCAAATGATGGCTATGCTTTTAAAAACCTTGATGTTGTTCTTAACGGCGGAGGAAATCCCTCGCGTGTTGGAGATGCAACAAATAATTTTTCAGGGCCGGTTCTTGAGTCAAAATATAATTTTAAATCCATTTCCGAAAAATTGTTGCTAAAAGAAATGAGTGAAAGCTTTGATTACAGCGCAAAGTTTGATTATGATTATGTTGTAACAAGTATTCATAGCCCTGCCGATTCAATCGAAAGTATAAAAAACGCAATATTGAAATATGGTGTTGTGCAAATATCATATTATGATAGTATTGGTTATTATACACGCTCAAATTCCGACAACAAGCCTGTGGCATTCTATAATCCTAACAATACGACTTCAACCAACCACGCTGTCACGATTGTTGGTTGGGACGATAATTTCAGTCTTGATAATTTTACAGTTGACGGTGCAAAACCGAGCAAACCCGGCGCATGGCTGATCAAAAACAGTTGGGGAGACTATTGGGGTAATGACGGCTATTTTTGGATATCATATGAAGAACCGTCTTTATCAAAACCGTATGTTTATGAAGTTGAGTCAAGAGAGGAATATCAAAACGCATATCTTTATGACGGTTTCGGTGCTTATGGCTTTATTTCAACTACCGCGGCTGCAAATGTTTTCACCGCAAAAGGTATGGAATATTTGAGCAAGGTTAGTTCCGGCAGTTCTGTTAATAAATATAACTTTAGCATTTATAAGCTTTCAAACGGATATACTTCTCCTGTAGACGGCGAACTGATCTACTCTCAAACCGGAAACGACAATGAAGGTAAGTATATAGATGTTAAGGGTGACGTGCTTCTGAGTGAGGGAGAAATCTTTTCTGTTGTTTTTAATGACATATCTTATATTAACGCTGAGTATCAAAAAAGTGAAAACTATGAAAGGTATTTAAATTTTCAAAGTGAAGTAGGGCAAAGTTGGTATTTAGAAAAGGGCGAATGGGTAGATTCGTATGGATCAACCAGAAATAATGTGTGCATCCGAGCTTTTACAAGGGATGTAACAACAGGTCCGTTTAGCGTTAAATTCTCCTGCCCGGGGTTTTACAACGAATTCAGAACTGCTGTTGACGGAATTGTTGAGCTTCCGGAAACAGAGGGGTACACTTGGGTTTTTTCTAAGAACGGCGAACCGTTTGACGGCACCGGTGTGACCCGTGATATTACCGTTGAATCACATTGTTATCCAACACACGGAGCCCCGAATGCGGTTGATCCTTGCAAGATAGATTACCGCTGCATTTATTGCGGCACCGAGATGCTCCCGTTCGAGATAGAGCATACATTTGATGCGGATATTATTGTTCCGGCAACAGCAACATCGCCTGGGTATACGATGCGAATCTGCAGCATTTGCGGAAAAAAAGAAAAAGAAAGTTTTACTATTTACGACGGTGCTGACGGCGGTATATTCAACGGTTTGGCCTGGCAGGTTGTTGACGGTGTGCTCAGCATTGCCGGCGAGGGTGCGATTCCGGATTTCGGATCTGCCGGAGATGCCCCGTGGTATAAAAATTATGCTTCGGTGATCACTTCTTTGGTGGTTAATGAGGGTATAACGGAAACCGGAACCTACAGCTTTGCGAAATTGACCTCTTTGCAGGAAATGACTTTGCCTTCAACGCTGATCCAAATCGGAAATTATTCTTTCAGCGGTGCATCTGCCCTGAAAGAATTTGTTGCCCCGGAAAACCTAATATTCATTGGAGACCACGCGTTTGAAAAAACAACAAGTCTTGCTTCCATCACATATAACTCTAAAATAATGATATTAGGCACTTATGTGTTTACAAATTCTGTGATAACAGAGGCTGTGCTTCCTTCAAGCGTGATAAAATACGGAGAACGTGTTTACAGTGAATGCAACAAAGTTCAAAAAATTATTATCGAAGACGGTATTACCTCATTAACATCGCGCGTTTTCTATGCGTATTCGTACGATTCAGAATTGAAGGAACTGGTGATTCCTGCATCTGTTAAATACATCTCCCATAATTTCTATTCTTTAGGAATGTTCACTTTGCAAAATATTACGGTTGATCAGAACAATCAGGACTACTGCTCCGTTGACGGCGTCCTTTTCACTAAGGATATGAAAACGATATGCTTCTATCCTCCGGAAAAAACCGGTTTATATTACCATATTCCTCAAACTGTTTCAAAAATGAGCTACTATGCGTTTGCAAGTAATTCCTATTTGAACTATTTGGATATGTCCGATTGCGCAGTAACGGTAATTCCAACCTATTGCTTTTATAGTGCAAAGATGTTAAAGGGTATTGATTGGCCGAAAAACCTTACGCAAATCAGCTCCTCTGCATTTATGTTTAACAGAACAGAAAAATTCTATATCCCTTCAAGTGTAACAAAACTTGATAGCTCGGCGATTAGCAACTGCTATAATCGTCCGACTATTTACACCGACTCGGAAACCTCAGCTGCAAAAGCCTATGCCGATAAAGAAGGATATGATTGCATTGTGCTTTCTCAGCACGAACACGAGTTTAGTTCCGAGCTTTATTATATTGAGCCAAACTGCGCGCAGGAAGGCTTTTTGATAACAGGCTGTGTTTGCAGTCAGTTTTTGGCTGAGGTCAAGTCAAAATCGGATGATCATTTGAAAACAAACGGAGTTGTAACAAACCCGACCTGCAATACCGGCGGTTACACAACCTACATCTGCACCCGCTGCGGTAAAACTTATCAGGATGATTTTACTTCGGCAACAGGAAACCATAACTTTACTTCTGCAACCGTAAAAGATGATGCGTTGAAATCAGATGTAACCTGCGAAACAGCGGCAACATACTATTATTCCTGCACAGTGTGCGGAGAGGTA
>JAFLUL010000052.1 GCA_022508845.1 Oscillospiraceae bacterium
TTTCTGTAGATGAGCAGGTTACCGCCTATTCTCAGGTTGTTACTGTTCTCAATACAATAAAAGAATACAGCGATACGGTTATTAACGCCATTATCGGCAGAGACTATTATAACGCAATAGTTGAGCTTGAACAGGCTCTTTATACCGATATCAATCAGTATGTAAGATTCTTTGTTAAAAATACTGCCGAAACTCTTGCCACCGCATCAACCCAGGAAATGATGGACGCTGTAAGGGCTATCCCCGAAAACCTGAGCGGTCTCAGAGCTTTTTATGATGAACTTTCCGCTTCCGCAGGTCAGGAAAGAGCTGATGTTCTTCTCGGCAGCATTCTTCAAAAGGCCGAAACTCTTGAAGAAGTAGTTTTAAGTTACCTCAGCACCCGTTTCTCAGAAGAAGTTCTTGAAGCTGAGAGAATGTGGATAGAGGTTGCAAACCGCGAAGCCATAATCTGGAATTTTGAAGTTTATTTTAAATTAAGATCTGCTTTCAATAACCTTGAAGATAACATCTTAAGCTGGCTCTATGAAATAGGCAGAGATGATGTTGTTTCGCAGGAAATAAAAGATCTCTACGATGAGATCAACAGAATTGTTTACGCAGGTTATAAGGAGTTCCGCGACAGTTTCGGCTTTAATGCTTTCCAGCAGACAGAACTTCCTTATGAATCAAGATATCCTTACGATAATGACGTTGTTAAAACAGAGCCGTATGAAGTAACTGAGCAGAAGCTTCTTGACACCATCAAAAAGCTCGACGCTTTCCTCACAAGCGATGAATTTAATCAGCTTGTCGGTCTTGAGGGAGATCTCGGATCCACCCTTACAGGGCTTCTTGAGGGCGTTATCTATACCGACTCGTTTATAAATACCGTTGTTAACCTCCTCTATCCGCTGGTTCTCGGCGAATTTGCAAAAGTATTCTCTGACCTTCCCACTGAGGTTGAAACCGATTTAGAACTTATGGGAAGCAAACAGCATTTAAATGTTAAGGTTGCCTATGCAAAGCTTCTTTATGAAGTTCTTGAAGAAACAAATCTTAACCTTACTCCCGAGCTTTTGAGCGCATCGCTTCCCGATACATATGAAGCCGCAAAAACCGCCCTCGCAAAAGCAAGAAGAGACTGGACCAACTCCAATATTTTCGAAAACGGAAGCCTCACCCTTGACTGGGGCGTTAACGCGGCTTTCGCCGATGAATCGCTCACCGATGATGAAAAGGTTGAATACTTCTATCAGGCTGCTGCTGCCGCTCTCTCAGGCCTTAAGCCCCTTCTTATGGCACTTCTCGCCAATACACCCTGGAACTCCAGCGTTGAAAGCATAGCAACAGGTAAAACAACTGTTAAAGTATTAGTTACAGTAGACGTTACAGTTGACGTTGTGCTCAATCTCAAAGCTACAGCTAATAACGGCTATGTTAACGCCTTAGGTCCCGTATTTGAGGCTCTCGGCATTGAAAATATCCCCGAGGCAGCAACATTAACTGCTTACGGTGCAGCGGGAGACACAGCTTCTGTTGTAAAGGCTATTTTTGAACCCATATTTGATTTTGTTCAAAATGTAGGCGAACAGCCCATTGATACGGTTCTCGGAATTCTTCCGAACCTTGTTTACGCTCTTTCGTTTAATATGGTACCCAACATTCTCAGTATGCTTAAAACTGAGATCGCCTATGACGCAGACGCTAACTACAACGCTATAGGTTTTGTTACCGGCACAGTAGATGATGTTCTTGCAGACAGCGTTAAAATTGATGTTGGAACAATGCTTAATCTTGAAAGTATGGGTCTTGACCTTTCAAACGGTCTTGCCGGAATCATTTCACTTCTCGGTGTTGACATCCCTGCTCTTGACGAGGCCACCATTTCAACTCTCGGAAAGCTTATAACAAAAACCGGAACCGTTAGAAATGAATGGATATACGACAACAGCGAAATCGGCAACGATTCTTACTACACAGTTGAGGCCGACAAAGCCGACGTTGCCTACTATATCCTCACTTATGTTGGCGATATTCTCAAAGATAAGGAAGCTTTAACAAATCTCCTTTCAGCTTTCCTTGACGAAGAAAAGATTGGCACCGTTACCAATATACTCAACGTTCTTGATATTAACGACACCGGCGACGTTATTGCCGCTCTCGTTGAGATTCTCAATGCAGAACCCTATCCTGAAGCACAGTTCTCATATGAAAACTTTAGGGGCACAGACGGTTCTTCAATAGCAGAAATCAAAAACGCAGCCTACACATTATACTGGAAAGAATGGCACGCCAAATATGTTGGCGAACACCTCACTTCCCTCGTTGAAAACGTTCTTAAGCTTATCGGAAACTACGGCGAAGAAATCGATGTTGGCGCAGAGCTTACAAAACTTATTAACAGTCTCTTTACAAACGCTAACATGGAAGCCCTTACAGGCCTTGTAAGCGGACTTCTTGACGGTCTTGATGAATCCGTAATGAATATCATCAGCACTGTTGATCCTCTTATTAACTTCGATATATCCGCTATTCTTGACGCTGTTAAGAATCCTGAGATTCCCGAGTTTGAGGACGGCGACAGAGACGGATTTATAAATGCTCTTGTTGCTTATGTTACTCCCCTTGTTCCCGTGCTTAAGGTTCTCCTTGTTGGAGGCGATAATGTTATAACCGTAGCCGATGATCTTGCAACTATTTACGGTGCAGACGGTTATGAAAGCGGCGTTATCCCCGTTCTTGAAGCTATAGGCTGCGATCCCGCAACTATCGTTTCGTATGATGAATTTGCTGCCCTTGAGGGTGAGGACGCTGTTTATGCAGTTCTTAATCCTATCCTTACTCTTGTTGACAGCATTCTCGACAGCGAAGTTGGCGATATGCTCAATAAGCTTCTCGGCCTTCTTCCCAACATTCTCTATTTCATTGAGAGCGACGGACTTAACCAGGCTGTTAAAAACATCCTTCGTCCTGTTTATGTTGTTCTTGATGAGATCCGTCCCATTAAGGATATTGAGCTTTCTATCAACTTGAACCTTAATGATATTCTTGCCGGACTGCTTGATAATGTTTCTGTTTCACTCGGTGGTATCACCATAGTGCTCCCAAGCTTTGATGAGCTTTCAGATCTTCTTCTTTCCATCGGTACCGTTTCAACCTACACCTCCGCAACAGGAGCTGAGGCAAAGAAACTTTCCGTTGATAACGCGTTCACTCCCGAGCTTGTTACCTATATTCTCAGACTGCTTGTTGGCGCTATCCTCTTTGAAAACAATACTAACGCCGCCATCAGATGGGTTCAGCAGCGTGATATTCTCAGTGACGGACAGAAAACCGACCTTATCAATATAATAAAGGCTCTCTCCAAGCTCAGCACCGATCAGGCAATGTTTATTCTCTTCAATATCTTCTTCGGAGCCAACCTTGCGTTTGAAGGAGTTGAAAATGCCACTAACACGGCTGATTATATTGAATCGCTGCTTCAGTCCATTAGCGACAACTTTGAAAACGGAATTGAAAGCCAGTATGAGTCACTCGTAAGTGCTCTTGAAGCTATCGCAAAATCCAGCTCAGAGCAGTTCCAGAACTTCGTTGACAGAGCTGAAGAGACCATTGCAAGCATTAAAGAAGGCGCCCAGAATTTCCGTGATAACGTATCAAACCAGGCAGGCCAGGCTGCAAACGGAGTTCAGAATTCTCTTCTGAATTTCATTAACGGAATTAAAGACTTCTTCCAGAGACTTGCCAATATCTTCCGTAACCTCTTCAGCAATCTCACAAAGTAATTTAATATTCAGAAAAGTCTGATTCTTAAAAAAATTCGGCGGGGCAAAACCCCGCCGTTTTTATTTTGAAAAACAAATAATCAGTTTTTAAATTTCTTTTTCATTATCCCCAACTAACCGGGAATTGAGCATTATATACATTATCAAACAGATAACAACCGATATCAGCGAACCAATAGTTGGAGCAAATCCCATAGGCAAGAGGGACTCATAGCGAACGGATGCTAAGTACGCAAGAGGTATTCGGGCAGTCAGAATTGATATAATATTATGAACAAACGAGAGTACGGACTTTCCGCACGCGCTGAAATAACCGCTGAAACAAAAATGTATGCCTGCAAACATACAGTCCCAAATATAACCGCGAAGATAATCAGCCCCCATTGAGATAACGGTTTCGTCCTTCGTAAAAACGGAAACAGCTGGTTCTGCAAAAAACTGCATGAGCACTGAGAAAAAAAGACCGAATCCAGCTGCCGCAAAAGCGCAATATTTTAAGGTTTGCTTTGCGCGGTCGTATTTTTTTGCACCGATATTCTGCGATGCAACGGCGCTCACTGCACCGAGCATTGATGACGGAATAAGGAAGAAAAAGCCTATAAGCTTTTCAACAACTCCAACCGCGGCGGCGGTGTCAAGGCTCTTTCGGTTTGCTATCATAGTTATAACGAGAAACGATACCTGGATGAAGCCGTCCTGAAGGGCAATGGGAAGTCCTACCTTAAACAGTGACAAAACAATGCTTTTTTTCGGTATAAGATGAGAAAGCTTTATTTTTACGCCGATATCTGCAAAACGCATATAAATAAGGGCAAAGCATACGCTGAAGGTCTGAGAAAGAACTGTTCCGTAAGCGGCGCCGATCGGCCCGAGAAACATTCGCCCGATAAAAAGATAATCGAGGGCAATATTAACAACGCAGGCAGCTATAACAAAGAGCATTGGAGTTTTTGAATCCCCAAGTCCTCTGAAAACAGAGCTGATAATGTTATAGGCAACGATAAACGGAATACCGATAAAGCATATTCTGAGGTAAGAGAGCGTTCCGGTCTGCGCCTCTGCGGGAGTAAACATAACCGAAACGATGCCTTTTGCAAACAGCAAAAGGAAGGCGGTCAAAAATAGCGAAATAACGCAGAACAGAGTTGCGGACGTGCCGATAACCGATGACGCTTCTTCCCTTTTTTTTGCCCCTACAGCCTTTCCTATATTAACAGTGCAGCCAACGGCAAGCCCCACTATTATAACGGTAAGCATATGCATTACCTGGCTGCCTATGGATACGGCTGTTGTGCTGTCCTTTTCGCAAAATCTGCCAATAATAAACAGATCCGCCATACCGTAAAGCGTTTGCAAAAAATAAGAGAGCAAAAACGGTACAGAGAATCCGATTATTGTTTTTGATAATTTTTGATTTGTAAGATCGGTCTTCATTGCTATTTAGCTTATATATAGTGTGTTTCCTCTTGAAGGGGCTTTGCAGAAACAATAAAACAAGCGACCGATAATAAATTGATAACAAGCGAAATTTCGGAATAGTGAGAAAAAATTGCGCTTACCGTCTCGCTTAAGACCTTGTCGGACGGATATACCGCAACGCTGTATAGTCTGAAAAAGACATAAATAACCCCTAAACCGAACATCAAAATACTTATTATCCGAACAGCCTTGTTTTTCGGCAGCTTAAACGAAATATAAGCAAAGTATACGCACATAAACACCGGCATTGAAACAAAAATGAGCACAGCATTTACCCATACACCCTTAAAAAATTCGGAAGCGTCAGCTATGAGCTGCACTCCGGTTACTATAAGATTTATAAGCGGCATCAATAAAAGCACAAAAGTCCAAGGGCTGTTCCAGACGTGCTGCTGAAACAGCTCAGAGGTTCTTCGCACAAGGTGTAAAGTAAGGAATAAAATCACTATAATAAGCACCGTGTTCAGCGATAGAAGCCTCTGGGATGCATCGCTGCTTCCCAGATATCGGGATATCTGGAGAAATATACATATAAACACACCGAAAACAGCCGGCTGAAGCTTATAGTTTTTTATGTCCTTCAAAATTAAAACTTCGCTTTCAAAATAATTATTTAAAAAATCCCGGAAGTCTTTTCCCTCCTGACGGAGCGGGAGCGTGGACGTTTTTAACGAGAACGGTTTCTACGCCTATTTTAACGATATTACATCTTGCGATCTTAATGGGATGCTTGGGCTTAAAGAAGCCTCCCCCAACAAAAACGCAGATATTCACCATCTCGCCCGTTTCAGTGTTTATTTCAACATCCGCGATAAAACCGAGCCTTTCAGCAGTGTCAATGTTTATAACTTCTTTCTGACAAAGCTCGCTTAAAGTGCAAAGCATAAAATCACCCTATACATTTTATGCTTTGCAGCTCAGTTTTTTTACAGTTTTATTCGATATATCCGAGATATACGCCCATCCAATAGCTGAGAAGCCATGGAGTTGGAACGGAAACAGACGTCTCGTCAAAGCGTTTCAGTTCTCTTCCGGTGCTGTGAAGCTCGCCGGTTATTCTCTCGCTTGCGGGGAACGGATATTTTGCGTGGTCGCGTTCACCGAAAAGTTTTACTCTTTCGTCAAGAACGACGTCGGGACGAATTGAATTGTCGATCTTATAAAAACGACGGTCAATCGGATATTCCTCCAAAACTCTAACAGCCTCATTGAGAGGAGCATGGCTTCCGCCGTTCGCAAACGCGAAAATAAAGGTGAAATAGGGATGATATTCATCTATAATATATTCATAGTGTCTTCTAATGCCGAGTTTAACATACTTTAAGATGGTTGAATCCGTTTCAAGGCGAAGAAGATGTGTCGCGATATAAAGGGTAAGTCTGTCGTCTATATTGTTTGAATGAGCGTCGTCCCTTTTATATGTTAGAACGTTCATAGCGTAGTGATTTTTTGAAGCAAGCTCATTTTTGAGGTCGAGATATTTTTTTTCGCCGGTCATATGATGGGTTATGAGCAGGAATGAAATAAGCTCAAGAGAGTTTACTCCCTTTTCCCAACACCAGCAATTGTCGTGATTAAGCTCTTCGGGGCCGAAGTGCGCCCAGGTTGTGGGAAGGCCGTCAGCGTCACAAAGAGTGTAGCCGTGAGTTAAAATATGATCGGTTATATTCTTTACTGACTGAGCTATTTCAGCCTTTTCGTCCTCATCAGCGCAGAGATCATAATACCAGCAGGAGCCGAAATAATGTCCTACAAGCTCATCGGATGAGGTTTCACCCTTCCATTCAACATCTCCTATTTCATCGCTCGTTAAATGCCATTCGATGTCGCCGTCGCCGAATCTGTCCTCTCCGGGACGTCTGTAGGCTCGTGCGGGGAAGCCCTTAACGCCTGTCATATTCTGAAGCTTTAACAGAGCTTTCATTGACTCTTTAGCGCTGTTTTTGCACTGCTCATCACCTGTTACGGCATATTTAAGGCTCATAAACGCAACATAATCGGCGGTGTAAAGGCCGTCATTATCGGTTATCTGCGGGTGACCGGTGTTAAAGATATCGCCGTTTGAAGTTTCAACGCGCTGAGTATAGTAACCCTCGCGGTGGAAAATAGGCATCATATTTTCAAAGTGCTGCGCTTTTTCGGCAAGGGTCATTTTTTTCATTTCAATACGGCTGAGTCCATTATCGGTTCCGACCCAAATAACGGATTCATCGGCGCTCACTGCAACGCAGGTTACCTGATTGCCTGTTAAATATCTTCCGCTGCCGTAAAAGCGGGTATTTTCGCCGTTTACTATATAAAGTCCGTATGGAGTTCCGACATATATATTGTCTTTTCCGAACTCTATTAAATCTATACGGCATTTCGGGAAGGCAGGCAGATCGTTCGGTGCTACCCATTCGCTCTTGCCGTCAAAAATATAAAGTCCTTCATCCGCGCCGCACCATATTGAGCCGAGACTGTCGGCCGCCAAAGCTCTGAATGTGGTTTTGGGATTATTTGTTATGGAAGTTACCATATTTCCGAAGCGGGGTCTTTTTCCGAACAGGCGCATTATAACCTCATCGGTTGAGATATAAGCTTCGCCGTCGGGAGTTACCGAAAGCGCTCTTGCGGCTTCATAATCAATATCCTGAACGTTTTCAAAAATTTCGCCGTTATACTTAAACAGAGTTTTTGCGGAGATGGCAAAAATATCACTGCCGTTTGATTTTATTTCGGTAACGCTTGCTTCAAGTGTTTGAACGGGTATGATTTTATCGCCGGAGGCTTTAAAAATATCGTTTCCGCTTGAAAAGATAACGCCGCAGTCAGGCAGGGCGCAAACAGCCGGAACGCTCGCGTAAATACCGGGCAGTTTTGTAAAACGTCCGCCGTCAGAATACATTATTCCCTTATCGGTTCCGATATAGAGCCTGCCGTTTTTATCAAACACCGCGCTGTTTACCGCCTTTGCCGAGCCGAGAGCGTTTGATAAGAATTTTTCCGTAAATATCTGGGAAGAAGCCTTTGTTTTAATTGTGTAGTTTGTCATAATTATTTCTCCTTTATAAATTCGGGAAGGAATTCCCTGTGGGCGTCCTTCATCTCTTCGTAGCAGGATCTGCTTCTTGCATAGTCGCCGATAAGAGGATGAACCATCATCGCGTTATACGCGGCGATATCGTTTCCTGTTAAAGCAGCTTCAATAGTATATTTTTCATATGCCTTAATTGAGGTCATAAGGCTTATAATATGACGGTTCCAATGGGGCTCAATTTTAACCGGAACTGCGCCGTCGGCGCCTATTACCGCAGAAATCTCAACAACATCGTCGTCCGCCATAAACGGAAGCGTTCCCTTATTGAGAATATTAACAACGTGAACTTCCTTTTTATCGTTTGCTATTGAATCTATAAGAGAGCAGGCCGCAAGGGAGTATTTATGGCCTCCGCGCTTATCGAGAAGAGCGGGTTTAACGCAAAGCTCCTCGTCCTTATACATTTTAAGAAGCTGCTCTTCAATTTCCATACAGGTGCGCGCTCTTGTTTTCTTATCCTCTTTGAGGTGTTTGAGCTTCGCGTCACGGTTATAAAAATACTGAAGATAAGATGACGGCCAGCCTCCGCAGGCTCTGAGGCAATCGAGATCAAAGCCGTCGTCAACAATATTCGCCATAACCTTCGGAGCAAAGCCCTCTGTAAAAAGCTTGTCCATTAGCTCAACTCCGTCCTTCTTAACGGAGGTGACCCAGCTCAGGTGATTTAAGCCTAAATAGGTTATATCCGCGTCGCCGCCGACGTTTTCTTTTATATCGTCGAGCATATCAATGGGAACGTTGCAAAGCCCCATACACTTAACTTTGGTGTTGTTAAGAACAAAATCGGTTATTATACCCGAGGGATTGGTGAAATTTATAAGCCAGGCGTCCGGACAGATCTCTTCGATTTTTTTGCAGATCTCCGCCATAACGGGAATGGTGCGAAGCGCCTTGAACATACCGCCGATGCCGGTTGTTTCCTGCCCTATCAAATCATATTTAACAGGTATGCTCTCGTCAAGATAGCGGGCAGGCAACTTTCCCACTCTTATCTGGGTTACAACAAAATCGGCTCTCTCAAGGGCAGAGTCAAGACAGTCGGATAAAACAACTTCGGTGTCAAGGCCGGCTTTTTTTATCATTCTTGCGCACAAATCGCCTACAATGTTTCTCTTTCTGTCGTCAATATCCATAAGAACAAGTCTTTTAAGCTTTAAGCTGTCCTGTCTCTGAATAAATCCGTCAACAAGCTCGGGGCAATAAGTGCTGCCGGAGCCTATTACTGTTACATTTATCTCTTTCATATAAAATTCTCCTTATTCTTTCTCAAGCATCCAATTTATGGTTCCCGTAACCGGCGGAACGGTGAGACGCTTAAAGCAGCATTTTCTTCCCGTGAGCGCCTCGGTTTTCTCTTTCATCATATCAATATATTCATCGGAAACAAGCTTTATGTGAACCGAGCCTGAGAGAATAACCTCAATAACGTCTTCATTAAAGGTCTGACGGTTGATATGCCCCGCGATAAATTCAGCTCCGCGCTGCGCCATAGCTTCGTTTATTACCGATGCGGTTTTGTCGCCTTGAGAGAGAGCCTCAAAGAAAACGTCTATCATATCTCTTATAAACTGAGCGTCCTCTGCTTCATATCTGGCAATAAGGCTTAAAATCCCGTTTCTTGTTTTTTCTATTCCGAATTTTTCGGCTGCGATATCTGAAATAACGGTTTTTCTAACTCCGAGGCAAATATCATCGTATGCTGCTCTGAAGGTTTCGGCGGCTATCCAGACTCCGCCTCCAACATCGCCCGAAAGCTGACCGAATCCGCCTATCTGAAGCAGATTGCCGTTTGAATCAATTGAATTACAGCAAGTTCCCGTTCCGCAGTTATATCCGATGCCGCTTTTGCCGGAGGTTCCCGCCTTAACGATTATAAAGCCGTCGTTGCAGAGCGAAAAAGGAATTTTAAGTCCCGCTTTTTTCAGCTCTTCGGCCATTTCCTCCTCCTGATACGGATGATCCATACCGGCAAGAGCCATCAATACAAAGGTGACATCGCTCTGCATAAGCGCGTTTTTAAGCAGCAGATCGTTTATTCCCTTCATTATGAGCGCGGCCGCCTCGGGAATACCGCCTTCCATATTTTCGTGATTAGTGCCCTCTGTTTTAACGGTTGAGAGCATATTCTTTTTTTCATCAAACAGAGCGTATTGGGTTTTTGTGCCGCCGCCGTCAATTCCTATGTAGTAGCTCATTTCAAGCCTCCTCATTATCGTTAAAAAATTCTTCGCAGACCGCGTTTACGCAGTATTTTGAGCGTCGGAACGGTTCGCGGTCTATCCATTTTCCGTTAGTAAAATCCGGTATCGGAATAGGCATTCCGCCTAAAGCGGCGCTTTGTTCGGATAGCGGAGTTATTGCCATCATAGCTGCGGCGTCGTAAACGTCAATAGGCGGTTCAGCGTCCTCTTTAACCGCTTCGGCAAAAGCGCACAAAACCAGCCAATCCATTCCTCCGTGTCCGGCTTTAACTCCCTCGGAGCGGTATTCCTTCCATAACGGATGCTCAAATTCAGGAAGCCTTTCAGAAAAATCCTCAAATTCGTGAGTGCTTTTCGTTATTCCCTCAACTGCAAATCGCAATTCGCGCTCAGTTGCTTCTTTAAAAATCCCCTTTGAGCCCTGAATAACATAGTCGCGGCAATACGGGCGCGGCAAACAGCAATCGTGAGTTAACGTTATCGTTTCGCCGTGGGCGCATTTTATAAGGCTTGTGCAGATATCTCCCTGAGCAAACGGATAAGAGCTTAAATCGTGTTCTTCGCACTTATTCTGCCTGTTCCAGGCGTTTAAGCCGACTGACTTTGATGAAACGGAAGATATTGTAAGCATTCTGTTTTTGCGGTTTATATCAAGAACCTTAAATATGGGGCCCAACTGATGGGTTGGGTAAAGCTCGCCGTTTCTGTTCTGAAAGTTATAAAGCCTGCCGTGGATATTTTCCCGGCCGAGGGATATTTCGTCTCTTAAATCGTGACGGTAGCCTCCCTCGCAATGTACTATTTCGCCGAAAAGCCCTTCCTTTACCATCTTATAAAGAGCCATCTCTTTTCTGTCGTAGCAGCAGTTTTCAAGAAGCATACAGAACTTGCCTGTTTCCTCGCTTGTTCTCACCATCTGCCAGCATTCCTCAATGCTTGAGGCTCCTCCAACCTCCATGGCGGCGTGAAGCCCGGCCTTCATAGCTGCAACGGCGATTTCGATATGGGTTATCCAGGTTGTGCATATAAGAAGCGCGTCAAGCTCTTCTTTTTTTAACAGCTCTTTATAATTAACATATGAACGAACCTCATAACCTGAATAGGTCTCGCTGTTCTTAACTATCTCAATGCCTTTCTCCGCCCTCTCGGAAACCTTATCGCAAACAGCGGGGCAAACAACACCGGGAATAGTTAAAAGTAAATTCAGCATTCCCTGACCTCTGCCGCCAAGCCCAACGGCTCCTATGCGGACTGTATCTTTTTTCATACCGAAATTCTCCTGTTTTTTAAATGCGAAGAAAATTATAACATATTTTTTCTGTGATTTCCACTATTTTATAAAATTTTATTCTATTGTTTTAAATAAAAATTTATGTTAAAATATAGTAAAATTCACTTATGGGAGCAAAAATATGAAACTGTTTGTTAACGCAAAGATAATATTTGAAAATGAAATAAAATCAGCGTGTGTTTTAACAGATAAGGATAAAATTATTAAGGTAGCTGAGCATATTGATGCGCCGAATGCCAAAAGAATCGACTGCGGCGGTCTTTATCTCTCTCCCGGATTTGCCGATATCCACGTTCACGGCGGCGGCGGTTTTTCAGCTATGAGCGAAAATGAAGATGAGATAATAAAAATGTGCCGCGCACACGCTATAAGAGGAACGACCTCGATCGTTCCCACAACTCTTGCATCTCCCGTTAACAGGCTTCAAAAAGCCATAAAAACCATATCGCTCGCAAAGGAAAAATGCGCTTACGCAAATATTTTGGGCGTTCACCTTGAGGGACCGTTTTTATCCCCGAAAAAGAGCGGCGCGCAAAGTCCGGAAAATATTATAGTTCCAAACGAAAAAAACATAAGCGAACTGCTCGATTTTTCAAAAAACGTTTTGATGATAGGTGCGGCTCCCGAAATTGATGGCGGTATGCTCGTTGGCAGAGAGGCGGCAAAAAGAAATATAGTTGCAAGCGTTGCCCATTCGGACGCCTCCTTTGAAACTGCCGAAGAAGCCCTTAAAAACGGCTATTCCGATATAACCCACATCTTTTCCGCCTGCTCTGCTATGCATAAAGAAGGAATTTTCCGACAGGTCGGAGTTGCAGAGGCAGGGCTTGCTTTGGACGGCTATACCGCTCAGTTTATAGGCGATTTAAAGCATCTTCCTGCGGGAGCCGTTAAGCTCATTTATAAATGCAAGGGCGCAAACAAAGGCTATCTCATAAGCGACGGACTTGAATTCTCGGCAAGCGATATTAAACAGGGCGAAACAGTTACGCAGGAAAATGGGATGAAGGCCGTTTTTGAGGACGGAGTTATGCTGCTCGAAGATAAAAGCTGTCTTGCAGGAAGCGCATCAAGCTTGAATTTAATGGTTAAGAATATGCTTCTTTGCGGAATACCTCTCACGGAAGCCGTTAAAATGGCAAGCCTTACTCCCCTGACTGTTCTTGGCTTTGACAAGAATAAGGGAAAAATAAAGGAAGGCTATGACGCAGACATAATATTGTTTGACAACGAAATAAACGTTAAAAAAGTTTTTGTTACGGGAAAAGAAATATCTTAAATAAATCTTAAGCTTTTAGCAAATTGTATCTTAAAATCTTTTATGCGATAATAATTTCAAACGAAAGCGAGGAAAAAAATATGAACACCGTTTTAGTTTGCGACGACGACAGAGATATCGTTGCCGCGCTGAAAATTTATCTTACAAGCGACGGATATAATGTTTTAACGGCTTATAACGGAAAAGAGGCCATAGACATTGTTAAAAACAGCAAGGTGCATCTTATTTTAATGGACATAATGATGCCGGGAACCGACGGCATAACGGCTCTGCTTAAAATAAGAGAAACAAACAATGTTCCCGTTATTTTCACAACAGCAAAGAGCGAGGATAACGACATTATTCTGGGGCTGAACCTTGGCGCGGACGACTACATAACAAAGCCGTTTAATCCCGTTGAATTGCTCGCGCGGGTTCGCTCGCAGATAAGGAGATACACGTCTCTGGGAAGCGCGGTCACGGAAAACTCCATAAAGGTTGGGGGCATTGAAATAAACGACGGCGAAAAGCGAGTTTTTGTTGACGGAGACGAAGTGAGCTTAACTCCAACGGAATACGATATCCTTCTGCTTTTGGCGCGCTCTCCGGGTCAGGTGTTTTCTCCTACGGAAATTTACCGCAAGGTTTGGGACGACGAACCTTTTTCATCCGATTCAACCGTTGCGGTACATATAAGACACCTCAGAGAAAAAATTGAAATAGACCCTGCAAAACCCAGATATGTTAAGGTGGTTTGGGGACAGGGTTATAAAATGGAAAAATAATTTTTTCCCGGCTTTCGTTAATTATTAAAGGGGATAAAAGTTATGTATAACTTAAAACGATCCAAGGCGGCAAAAATAATATCTTTTTTTCTTGCGGTTTTTTTCATCTTTTCAGCAACTTTCAGCCTGTTTTTTGCCGTATTCGCTTTTAGCAGAGGAGTAAGCGTTCTATCGGACGACATTTTTAATTCCGTGTATGAAGAGCTTTCTCATCTTGAAGCAAGAATACTTGTTTCAAACGGCGTTATGCGCGCCTACATTGACGGAAATATAGAAGAATTTCTTAAAAACCATCCGCAGTTTACAAAAGAACGAACAAACTTCTCATTTTCCATAAAGGATGAAACCGGCAAAGTCCTGTTCAGCAATTTTGAGCCGTCATCAACCTTATCGGGCTATTCTTGGGAGAGCTATTATTATGTTTATTCCGACGGTTTAACGGAGCTGTCGCACGAAGACTTATACCACATTTACGGAGATATTCCCAATTATTATCATGTTTCCTCCGGAGCCGATCTATCAGAGCCTTCCCAAAGCGAATCCAAAGAAGCTCTTGATAATATGACCGATTTACCTTCGAGCGAAACCATCACAACAGAAGAAACCGAAAGCGAAGAACCCGGCAGCAACAACGAAGAAACGGAAGCCTCCGTATCAGAGCCGACAAATGCAAACGAAATAACGGAAAACACAACCTCGGATAAAGATGAAACAACCTCCCCCGAAGATACAAACGAAAGCAAAAATCCTTTGATCGGAGAAAACGAACAGGTTTATATCGTTGACGACCGCGATGAGGGCTTTGACAGCATTTTTATGTTTATCTACCCGGACGGAGCATTCAGAAACGAGATATATAATTATTGCTATAAACTCTACCGAAATGAATATGAGCCCCTTGAAGCTTCATACTACCGCAACGGAATGTATGAAGTATATCATCAAGATGATTTTGCCGTGAGCGAAAACGGCTATGTTTACTTTATCGGAGATGAAAGAGAAAAACCGACTTCTACACAAAATCGCGAGCTCACAGAAGAAAAAATATTTTATCTCGTTGTCAGTCCGGACGCGGAGCTTTCAGTTAAGGACATAGTTTACTATGCCTCGCTTGTTAAAAAGGTGCTTAATATCTATTTCAGCCATTTTTCCGCGTTTACGGTGCTCTTTATTATCGCGGCGATATTCTTTACGGTTCTTTCGCTGACCCTTGCGGGATATGTTAAAGGGAAAGAAGAACCCGTTTCGAGAGGCCTTCATAAGATGCCGATGGATCTGCTGTTTATCATTTTCGTTGTTACAGTTATAGCTTTTGTTGTAAGTTCAATTGACTATCTCATTTACAGCGGCTATTACGGCAACTATTATTATGTGGGTGAGGCTCTGTTTTTGACCGCTCTCCCGATTATAATTTTCATCTGCCTTTATATTTTCGCCGTTAAGCTCAAAACCCACACCTGCGTTTCATCCATATTATGCGTTAATGTTTTCAGATGGTTTAAGTCGCTCATAAAGAACGCGTCAAACGCCTTAAACGTTTTATGGAAGCTCGGCATAGTTTATGTTTTATCGG
Source organism: Oscillospiraceae bacterium (assembly GCA_022508845.1). Taxonomy (GTDB): domain Bacteria; phylum Bacillota; class Clostridia; order Oscillospirales; family Acutalibacteraceae; genus RUG806. The sequence continues at coordinate 15,434 of JAFLUL010000052.1, forward strand.
GAATAGTTTCAATTTTTACTATAATAGCCACCAACTACGAAGGCGAAGCAGAGCTTATAATCTACATTGTTTTTAAGGTTCTTGAAATAATCCCGCTACTTCTCATTGCCGCAAATCTCCACACCCTCCAAACCGGAGCAAGGGATATTTCAGAGGGAAAGCTTAAATATGTTGCAAACCGCTTCCTGTTTGGAGAATTCAGGAAAAATGCCGAATATCTGAACAATATGAGCAACAGCGTTAATATTGCCGTTGAAGAGAGGCTCAAAAGCGAGAGCACCAAAACCGAGCTTATAACAAACGTATCCCACGACCTTAAAACTCCCCTTACCTCCATTGTTAACTATATAGATCTTCTGAAAAAGGAAGAGCTTAATAATACGAGAGCAGCGGAATATGTTGAGGTAATAGACCGCCAGAGCCAGAGGCTTAAAAAGCTCACAACAGATATTGTTGACGCTTCAAAGGCGGCAGCGGGAAATCTGGAAATAAATATGGAAAAAACCGACCTCAATGTGCTTTTAGGCCAGGTAAACGGAGAATACAGCGAAAAGCTTGTCGAAAAGCATTTATCGCTGGTTAACAGCATTCCGGAAGAAAGCATATATATAAATGCGGACGGACGGCTTTTATGGAGAGTTTTTGATAATCTGATGAACAATATCTGCAAATATTCTATGCAGCATACAAGAGTTTATCTGAGTCTTAAGCAAAATAACAATAAGGCGAATATAGTTTTCAGAAATATCTCCGCCGAGGAGCTTCCCGCGGATGCTTTGAGCCTTACCGAACGTTTTGTTCGGGGCGATGCTTCCCGCGGAACCGAGGGCTCGGGACTTGGGCTTTATATAGCTAAAAGCCTCACCGAGAATATGGGCGGCAGCTTCAGCGTTTCAACCGACGGAGATCTGTTTAAGG
>JAFLUL010000053.1 GCA_022508845.1 Oscillospiraceae bacterium
CCGTTGCCCGCAGGGCAAATTTCGGCGGGCGTTAAAATCTTTTTATTTAATAGGATACGAGAAGTTTCCTATTAAATTAAAAAAACCCCTTTTGCCCGAAAAACAGGCAAAGGGGTTGTTTGCTTTTACGCACCGGTGGAATTAACGGAGCCGATATTCTGAGAAAATCTTGACGGATCCCTGGCTATGAGCGGCAGTGCGCCGCTTTTAACACATTCTCCCGTTATGGTAATTTTTTCAATCGACGGATCTGATGGAGCGGTAAACATAATAGGAAGCAAAACTCTTTCCATTATGGCTCTGAGTCCTCTTGCGCCGGTTGCGCTCTCAAGCGCGGTTGCGGCAACCTGTTTCAGAGCGTCGTCGTCAAACTGAAGCTCGATATTATCAATGGCAAAAAGCCCCTGATACTGCTTGAGAATGGCGTTTTTAGGCTCGGTTAAAATCTTTATCAGAGCCTCCTCATCAAGGTTTGAAAGCGAGGTTAAAACCGGAAGTCTGCCAACAAGCTCGGGGATAAGCCCGTATTTAACAAGATCCTGCGGTATGGCCTTTGCCATAATGGTGTCGTAGTCAAGCTCCTTTTTGCTCATAAGTTCGCTTCCGAAGCCCAAAACGGAATTGCCCATACGCTTTTCGATTATCTTTTCTATTCCGTCAAACGCGCCGCCGCAGATAAACAAAATATTGGTTGTGTCTATCTGCAAAAATTCCTGCTGCGGATGCTTTCTGCCGCCCTGAGGAGGAACATTTGCCGTTGTTCCCTCAAGAATTTTGAGCAGAGCCTGCTGAACGCCCTCGCCGCTTACGTCTCTTGTTATTGACGTATTTTCGGATTTGCGGGCTATTTTATCTATTTCGTCAACATAGATTATGCCGTGCTCGGCCTTTTCAATATCGTAGTCCGCCGCCTGAATAAGGCGAAGAAGAATGTTTTCAACGTCCTCGCCAACATATCCTGCCTCGGTGAGAGTTGTTGCGTCCGCTATGGCAAAGGGCACGTCAAGAGTTCTTGCAAGCGTTTGCGCCAAAAAGGTTTTTCCAACGCCGGTTGGACCCAGAAGAAGAATGTTGCTCTTAACTATGTCAACATCAGCCGAGCTTTTTCTGTATACCCTTTTATAGTGATTATAAACCGCAACGCTGAGTGCAATTTTTGCGGCGTCCTGCCCGATAACATACTCATCAAGCTTGTTCTTTATCTCCTGAGGCTTCGGGAGCTTTCTGAGCGTTTTTTTGGCGGCGGGTGCGTGGGATTTTTTTTGTCCGCCGTTTATAATTGAAAGGCAGTTGTCAACGCATTCATCGCAGATATACGCTCCCGGCCCCTGAATGAGCATAGAAACCTGATCCTGCGTTCTTCCGCAAAACGAACAGCGTATATGATCCTTTGGCTCGTCGTATCTTGCCAACAAAGCCACCTCCTAAATCAGATTATCTCTTATATATTACCTTGTCTATAAGGCCGTAGGCGCAGGCCTCGTCCGCTGACATAAAGTTGTCGCGCTCGGTGTCCTTTTCAATAACCTCAAGGGGCTTTCCCGTTTCGGCTGCAAGAATTCTGTTGAGCTTATCGCGGGTGCGGAGAATGTGGTCGGAGGCTATTTTTATATCGGTTGCCTGACCCTGCGCGCCGCCGAGAGGCTGATGGATCATAATTTCGGAATTGGGAAGGGCAAAGCGCTTTCCGGGCGCTCCTGCCGCCAGCAAAAATGCGCCCATACTCGCCGCCATACCGAGACATATGGTTGAAACGTCACATTTAATATACTGCATCGTGTCAAAAATGGCAAAGCCCGCGGAAACGGAGCCGCCGGGGGAATTGATATAAAATGAAATGTCCTTTTCGGGATCCTGTCCCTCAAGGAATAAAAGCTGGGCAACAACGAGGCTCGCGGTAACGTCGTTTACCTCCTCGCTGAGAACAACTATTCTGTCATTAAGAAGTCTTGAAAAAATATCGTAGGCTCTCTCGCCTCTGTTTGTCTGCTCGATAACGGTTGGAACAAGCGACATCTTGGGGTCAAAAAACATAAAACCTCTCCTTTTCAAAAATTTAACTAATCATCTCACCGAAACATTAAAAGCGGCTGAAAATATCCAACCGCTTTTTTCTTTTTACAGCCGGAATATTTTACCTAAAGGATTGACAGTCTCGGCGGTTTTTATTCTTCGGTTTTGCTGTTTTCTTCCGGTTTTTTCGAAACCGCATTCTCTAAAACCATATCCGAAGCCTTTCTTGCCTTTATCTCGGAAACGATTCTGTCCTCGGAAATGGCAGCCTTAACATCCTCAGCCTTAACGCCGTAACGCTCGGCCATCTTATCGTATTCGGCGGCAATATCCTCTTCGGAGGCTTCTATGCCTTCAAGCTGGGCTATCTTTGAAAGAGCAAGCTCGATCTTAACGTCCTTTTCTGCTCTCGGGCGATACATCGCTCTTATGGATTCCTCGGTCATACCGATGGCCTGAATATATTTTTCATAGGGCATACCCTGAGCCTCAATATTATAGCGGAACTCGCTTATCATATTGTCAACGGCTCTGTCATACATACATTCGGGAATTTCGCCCTCTATGAGCTCTGAAAGCGCATCGTAAACCGAGTTTTCAAAAGCTCTCTTTGAGCTGCTTTCTTTTTGCTCGGTGAGGGTTTTTCTTATATCCTCTTTGAGCTCGTCTAAGGTGTCAAACTCGCTTACATCCTTAACAAACTCATCGTCAAGCTCGGGAAGCTGCTTTTGCTTTAAGCCCTTAACGGTGATTTTGAAAACGGCGTCCTTGCCGGCAAGCTCCTCGGCATATTCCTCGGGGAACTTAACGTTTATATCAAAGCTCTCGCCAACGGCGTGGCCAACTATCTGCTCCTCAAAGCCGGGGATAAACGAACCGGAGCCAAGCTCAAGGTCATAATCTTCGCCCTTGCCGCCTTCAAAAGCAACTCCATCGGTAAAGCCCTCAAAGTCTATGGTTGCGATATCGCCGTTTTCGGCATTTCTGCCCTCAACGCTTATCTCTCTCGCGTTTGCCTCCTGCTTTGATCTGAGATCCTTTTCTATGTCCTCATCCGTTACCTCTGCGGCGGGCTTTTCAGCCTCAATGCCCTTATAACCGCTAACGTTTATTTCGGGGCGAACGGTAACCTTGCAGGAAAGCTCAACTCCCTCTTTGCCAACGCTCTTAAGGTCAAAATCTCTGGGATCGTCAACGGGATCAATACCGGCCTCTTCAACTGCCTTATAGTATTCGTCGGGGAAAACCTCGTTTATGGCGTCATCATAAAAAACGCCTTCGCCGTAAATCTTTTCAATTATCGCTCTCGGAGCCTTGCCCTTGCGGAAGCCCGGTACGTTTATTGAATTCTTCTGTTTATTGTAAACCTTGTTTACAGCCTTTTCGAAAGCCTCCGCTGAAATTGAAATTTCAACGGTATATTCGTTTGTGCCTGTTTTTTCTGCTGATTTTAACATTCCTATTCTCCTTAAACAATTTTTAACTTGAGTAAACCACAGTATTATAGCAAAGTAATTTGTAAATTTCCACTATTTTTTGAAAAAAATATGAAAAGTCTTATAAAAGCGATATTTTTTTTGGTGTAAAACTTAAAAAATCCGCCGAAACAAGCGAAAATCTTACCCCTTCATACTCATAATCCGAATGCCCGGGCGATTTATCCGCGTGGATATGTCCGAAATAGCAGCGTTCAACCCCATAAGCCTTAAGCACCTCAAAGAGAGGCTCGCATATTTTTCCGTCCAGAACTATGGGATAGTGGGTAAACGCAACCGGCTTACCTCCGAGGGATATGCCCGCTTCAAGAGAGGTTTTGAGCCTTCCTGCCTCTCTAAGAATTATTTTGGCGTTATCCTCATTTTCCTGCGCGTCAAAAAACCAGCCCCTTGTTCCGCAAACAGCTATATCGCCGCATAAAAACGAATTGTTAAACAAAAATTTTATCGAGCTTATTCCCTTTTCGTTTAAAAACCCGTTCATTTTGTTTACGGTGCCCCACCAATAATCGTGGTTGCCCTTGCCGATGAGCTTTGTTCCGGGGAGGGAATCAAGAAACGTAAAATCCTCGCCCGTGTCCTTAATATCCATCGCCCAGGATATATCCCCGGGCAAAACAACAGTATCATCGGGAGAAACGGTTTTCTCCCAATTTTCCTTCAGCCGCCCGGCATAATTCTGCCATCCGCTGAAAATATCCATACTTTTGCTTTTGTCTCCGAGAGATAAATGAGTGTCGGAGATAACGAATAATGACATAAACACTCCAATTTAAAAAGGTATTCAGAATTCGGCATCCGTAATTTCGGAAAAATCGCAAGCAATTTTGGATTTTTATAATGCCAACCGCAGGTTTCCGAAATCTAAACTCTAAACCCTTATTTAATTCCGAATTACGCTTTCCGAATTCCGAATTAGTTTTTAATTTCTAAAAGCCTGTAAACTTCTCTCTCCATTTCCTCTTTTTTGCAAACGCCCGTAAAGCGGGGAGCTTTGCCCTTGAGAGAGCCGAGGGGAGCAGGAGCGGGGATGCCGGTTATTTCCTGCAATTTTTCAACCATCTCAAATTCGTTCAGCGAGGAGCTTTCCCCGTCCGATAAAGCCCTGAGCACTGCGTTTGAAAATTTATAGGGCGAGGCGGTTGAAACTATAACCGCGGGAGTTTTATCGCCGGTTTCTTCCCTGTAAGCATTATAAACCTTAATAGCAACGCCCGTGTGAGTGTCGCTTAAATAGCCGTTTTCCTTATAGGTTTTCGCTATGACGTTAAGGGTTTCGGCGTCATCGCAGTTCCCGGCGGCGAAAACGCCTTTTATTTCGTTAAGAAGCTGCTCGCTTACGCTGTATTCTCCGTTTACCGACAGAGAATCAAAAAGCCTTTTGGTTTCATCGCTGTTTCCGTCCAGCATATGGAAAATAAGACGCTCAAGATTTGACGAGATAAGGATGTCCATAGAGGGCGAAACAGTGGTGTGGAATTTTCTTAGGCGGTTATATCTTCCCGTTGTTAAAAATTCGGTAAGTACGTCGTTTTCGTTTGAAGCGCATATAAGGCGGTTTACGGGCAGTCCCATTTTAAGAGCGTAGTAAGCAGCCAAAATATTGCCGAAATTGCCGGTGGGAACAGTAAAATTTACCTTATCGCCGTTTTTTATAACTCCCTGCTGTATAAGGTCGGCGTAGGCTGAAAAATAATAAACTATCTGCGGAACAAGCCTTCCCCAGTTTATGGAATTGGCGGAGGAAAAGCTCATATTGTTCTCTTCGAGCTTCGCTTTGACCTCGGGAGAGGTGAATATCTCCTTAACTCCGGTTTGAGCGTCGTCAAAATTGCCCTCAATAGCCGAAACGCCAACGTTTTTTCCCTCCTGCGTTGTCATTTGAAGCTTCTGCATAGGGCTTACGCCCTTATCGGGGTAAAACACTAAAATTTTTGTGCCTTCAACGTCCTTAAAGCCTTCGAGAGCAGCCTTGCCCGTATCTCCGGAAGTTGCAACAAGAATAACGCTCTTTTTTCCGCCAAGCTCTCTTTTTGCGGCTCCGGTCAGTAAATACGGAAGAAGCTGCAATGCCATATCCTTAAAAGCGCAGGTGGGACCGTGCCAAAGCTCCAAAACGCTTACGTTATCATATAATTTTTTTACCGGCGCGGGAGTTTCACCCTCAAAATTATCGCCGTATGCCGCAAGTGTACAGCCCTTTATTTCATCCTCGCCGTAGTCTGAAAGAAACAGCGGCAAAATTTTATCCGCGCGCTGTTTATAGCTCAGAGGAACAAGGCTGTTTATAAATTCTGACGACACCTGCGGTATATTTTCGGGCACAAAAAGCCCGCCCTCCTCGGAAATGCCGTTTGCTATGGCAAAAGAAGAGGAAACCGAAAGAGAATTGTTCCTTGTTGAAGTATAGTTCATAGTTTTACCCCCAATCGGAAGATCATTTATAAAATTATAGCAATTATGTTTCGCAAAGTAAAGAAGAATTTTGGCGGGTCAGCTTTAATAACCTCTAACCGCTGATATCATATTTTATAACAAAAGCCGCCCTGCCCTCAAAAAGAGAGAGGCTGTATGCTCCCCTCATAAGCTGCTCTCCGGAAAATGAGCCGCCCGCTCCCTCCGAAGAAGCGTCGATATGTATAATATTGTATGTATCGTCGGAATTAAGACCGCTGAACGATACGCTATATTCTCCCGAAGGCTCATCTTCGTGTTTATATATAAGCATATAGCCCGTTTCTTCGTTGCCGTACTGCATGGCGGTTATGCCGCTGCTCTTATTCCCGGCGCACGACACGGGGTAATAATTTTTCACCATAGCTTTTCTAACTTCATCATATCTGCCGAAAAATTCACTGCCGAAGCTGTCATAGGTGAAGAGATTCCCGCTGAATATGCTTGAAATTGCCGCGTAATCGCTGCTTAGATCAATATTAACTCCGCTTACGGGCATCCAGAGCGAGAGATTATATGTGTGGGATTGGTTGGCTTCGAGCGAGTCGGGGTGAACCTCGCAGTTGTAATCGGTGCGCCAGAGAGGTATGCTGCGGCGCGCCATTTCAAGGTCAAGCCTGCGCCCGCCCGCAGAGCAGTTATCTATCACAAGCCCCGGATTTATTTCGCAAAGCTTATCAAGATAGGCATAAAGCCCGGAAACATAATGGTTTTCGCATATGCCTTCTCTTCCGCCGTAGAAGTTTTTATCGGCATACTTCCAATATTTAAGCGGTTCAAAATTAAAGTCCTGGCGGTAAATTTTTATTCCGTTTTCCTTAAGCGTCCTGCCTATATAGTCCGCCAAAAACTCCTCTGCGTTTTCATCGGCTAAATTGAACATGATTTTTGAATTATTTCCATTTTTCGGGTCGAGATCGATTATCCACTGCGGATTTTCCTGCCCCAGATCAAAAAGATAGCTGCCGTGGGTAAGTCTTTCAGGCTCAAACCAAACAACCAGTCCGCTCCCGCTTTCGGCGGCAAGGCCGCTTATCTCCCGAAGGCCGCCGGGGAAGCGTTCATCCGTTGTATACCAGTTTCCAACTCCGTCACCCCAGCCGTTTACACACCCCGCATACCAGCCCGCGTCCATCCAGAAGTTATCGACCTTGGCAAGATTTTCTTCGGAATAAGCGCTGACGTCGGCTTTTATCTCCTCTGCCGTTCTGGTATGGCTTACGTATAATACGTCAAGATCGTTTAAGAAATACGGAGTGTTTTCCGGATAAACGCTGTCAAGTATCCAATTTCTGAAGGTATTAAAGCCTTTAACCGGGTTGCCGCCGCTATAAAAGCTCAGAGAAACAAGCGGCGAGCGCACCTCCTCGCCCGGAAGAAGATAGGCGTTAAATTTCTCCTGACCTGCAAGAATTTCGGTTTTGTCACCTTTTTGCTTTAGCTCTGCCCTCCACTGACCTGTCCAGCCTATGGCTAAAACCGCGCCGAGCGTTTTGCCGGAAATATTGAAATAGGGCATATATTCATCGCTCGGTCTGCCGCCCGTCCCGGAAAAGGTGTGATTTTTCGCAGCATTATTTATTTTCAAAAGAGAAAAATCCAACGCGCTGTTTGAGCTTCCCCTCGCGCAGTAAATTCCGGCTTCTCCGGTTTCTATGCTGCCGCTCACAGCATAAAAATCAGATATAACGGAAGAGTTTTCTTCCCCTTCGTTTTTAAGATAAACCGTCCATTCAACTGTGGCGTTTTTTTCATAATATGCCGCTTCAACTCTGAGAACTATGCCGTTTTCTGAATTTCTGCCAAAAAGCTCATAGCTCCTTGCGCCCCTGTGAGTTTCATCGCTCTCAGAAACGGGGATAAGCTCAAATTCCCATTTATCTGTGTTTTCGCTGAATTTTTCACCATTTAAGCTGAAATCAAACGCCGGAACGCCGTCATCCGGAGACAGAATATTTTCGTTCAGCCAAGAATAAGCGTTTTCTCGCTCGGCGTTTTGAACTTTAACTTCCCCTGCCGGAATAGGCGAAAACTGCGGATTTTCGGTATAGTTTATTTTGAAGCTTATTTCCTCAATTGCCGGAAGAGCCGAAAACACGCCGGCGGCGAAAAAGCCTGCGCAGAGCAAAACCGCCAAAACACGGTTTAAGACCTTTAATTTTTTCTTTGCGGCGTTTATCAGCGCCAAAAGGCAAACCGCACCGAAGACCGGCAGAGCAACTCCGAATGAAACGCTGATAGCCCGGTCTGCATAAAGCCCTCGGGAGTTTATAAGCGTTAATATTGCCCAAAACATCGCTTCAAAGCCCAAAACAAAGGCCAAGAAGGCTATAAGCCTGCCTTTTTCCCTTTTTTGCGCGTAAAGCAGCAGGGCAATAACTCCAAAGCTGATCCCCGGAATAATGCCATACAGCAAAATAAGCGGCAAGCTGCCCGATGGATATTCATAGCTGAAGCTATAAAGAGAGTGACCGAACAGCGCGCCGAAAATCAGCGCCCAAAGCGGCATAAACGCGCGGGAATAAATAATCTGCGGCAGCTTTTTCATAAATGTTCTCTCCCAGGTATTTTTTAATATTGTATCTTATTTCATAGTAAAATGCAATTGGTTTTATTGCTCTCTTCGTTCGATGGATAGGAGGGATACGGTCGCTTACGCTCCCTTGGGATAGAAGATTTTGGCAGTTAATTATCGCTGAGAGGTAAAACAAAAACTACAGCGCTGATCTGACGTATGCGTCTCTCTGTCTGCTTCGCCGTCATCCCCCCTCGCTGTGGGGGAGATGTCTCTGCGAAGTCCGCAACGCAATCCCATATTTGTAAAAATTCACTTTTCTGTTGCGATTTTCAGTGAATTTTCATTTTTTCAGTGAATTTAAGAAAATCCTTGATAAATAATTATTATATAAAGAATAATTACGCTATGTTTTGACCGGGATGATGGGATATGAAAACTGAATACGATTTTGCAATCGCAAAAAAACATACACAAAAAACTGAAAAACACCCCCCCGGGTATCTGATTTAAGCGTTGCGGCGGCAACACTTTTTTCAGTTTAATCAGTCATTTTGAAAAAGATGGGTTTGCCGCGATTTTGCTTTACAAAACCAAAAATTGTGGTATACTATATAATGGAGGCGAATAACCGATGAATGACAGCATTAAAAAACTGATATTAAATATACCGTCTCACACGGAAGTGCGAACACAGACAATAACAACAAGGCGCGTTGGGGTTTTGGGCGGCAAGCTTATAAACAACATCTCCGCCCGTTCTTCCGGCGCGGGAGCCAGAGTTTATAAAAACGGAGTTTGGGGATTTTCGAGCATTGGAAACACGGACGAGGACTCGGTAAGGGAAATTCTGAGATCAGCCGAAGAGAACGCTTCTCTTCTTGATTCGCGCAAGCCAAAAAACAAGGGCGCGCTCATTAACGCCGGAGCAACTGAGTTTTCAGAGAAGAGAAAATTTCAGAATACCGATCAAAAGCAGCTCATAGACTTTGCGAGAGCCATTGACAGCTATATAGAAAAAAAATATCCCTCCCTTGTTTCAAGGAGCGTTGGGATAACGGCAAACTGCATTGAAAAGGAGCTTATAACAAGCGAGGGCACCTTTTCATATCAGCTTTTCCCGAGGGTTTATATTATTGTTTCAATGTCGGATGAGGCAAAAGACGGCGAGAATATAGAGCTGTTCGACATTTTAGGCGGCGGCGAAGGATATTTTACCGACTACTACTCAGACCCATCTGCCCTTTATCCCGATATAGACAAGCTCTACACTGAGCTTCAGGCAAAAAAGGAGGGCATTTTTCCGGATGCGGGAGAAAAGCTCTGCATAATAGATTCGGCAATAAGCGGTATGGTGGCTCATGAGGCAGTTGGACATACGGTTGAGGCCGATTTGGTTCTATCAGGCTCAGTTGCGGCAGTCTCTTTGGGAAAACAGGTTGCCTCTCCCCTTGTTAACATCACCGACTTCGCTTTTGAAGCCTTCGGCAAAAAGGCTCCCCTTCCCGTTTACGTTGACGACGAGGGAACTCTCTGCCGCGACGCCGTTATAATCAAAGACGGCATTTTGACCGGCTATATGAACAACCTTGAAAGCGCGCTCCACTTCGGCGTTCAGCCCTGCGGCAACGCCAGAGCCTATGCATTTTCGGACGAGCCTCTCATAAGAATGAGAAACACCGCCATTCACCCCGGAAAGGATAAACTTGAAGATATGATAGCCTCTGTTGACAACGGCTATTATCTCACTAAAACTCAAAACGGCCAGGCGGATATGACCGGCGAATTTATGTTCGGAATAACTATGGGCTATGAAATCAAAAACGGCAAATTAGGCCGCGCTCTGAGAGACACAACCATTTCGGGAGTTGCATTTAATATGCTGAAAACGGTTGATATGCTGTCGGACAATGTTACGTGGGATTTCGCGGGCTACTGCGGCAAAAAGCAGCCTATGCCCGTTGGTATGGGAGGTCCCGCGCTGAGATGCAGAGTTAATATCGGAGGCAGATAAATGGAAATGGAAAAATTAAAGGAAATTGCGTTATACGCTCTCGATAGGCTCAAAGAAGAGGGAGCCGATGAAGCTCAGAGCAGCGTTTCTGAGGGCAGAACTGAAGAATTTAACGTTGACGCGGGCGAGTTTTCGCTTATAAGAAGCGTGTTTTCTTCTTCTATCTCGCTAAAGGCGATAAAAGACAGGAAAAAAGGCTCAACTGCGATAAACAGCCTCCAAAAAAACGAAATAGACGAGGCTGCGAGGGAGTGCGTTAAGGCGGCGATAAGCGGCACAAAGGACGAGGGAGTTTGCATAGCCGAAAAAGAAACTAACCTCGATTTTAAGGACGGAGCTCTCTCCTGCAGCAAGGAAAAGTTTTTTGATTCAATAATAAAATTCACCGAGGACGTTAAAAGAGAATATCCTCAGATAATGCTCGAACAGCTCATAGCAAATTATTCTTACGGAAAGCACGTTTTTGCAAACTCAAACGGAGTTCTCTTTTCGGAAGAGGACGGCTCATATTCCATAAGCGTTTCATATTCCGCTCACGACGGCGAAAAGACCACGTCATTTAATTATTTTGATATTGAAACTCTCGACCCCGAAGCTGATATTATGGAGCTTGGTATGACAAGAGTTATGTTTGAGAGAGCCATAGCGGAATTAAACGCCGAACCGTTTTACGGAAAGTTTGTGGGAACAGCGGTGCTCTCGCCTATGTGCCTTACGGAGCTTATTTCCGTTATAGCCGGCTCATTTTGCGGCGATATCGCTCTCATTGAGGGAACCTCCCCCTGGAAAAACAGCCTCGGGAAAAAGGTTGCGTCCGATAATTTTACCCTGTCTGTTATCCCGAACGACGATAGGATAATCTGCGGCGAAAATATAACCGCCGAGGGCTATAAATCCGAAAACTACGATATAATAAAGGACGGCGTTCTGAATAGCTTCTGCCTCACTCAGTACGGAGCAAACCGAACAGGACTTAAAAGAGCCGCGAGCACGAGCGGCTGCGTTGAGGTAAAGGCCGGAAATGAAAGCCTGAACGAAATAATTTCAAAAATAGAAAAGGGCATTCTTGTTTGCCGTTTTTCGGGCGGCGAGCCTGCATCAAACGGAGATTTTTCGGGAGTTGCAAAAAACAGCTTCCTTATTGAAAACGGAAAAATATCTCATCCCTTGACCGAAACGATGATAAGCGGCAATTTCGCCGATATGGTTAAAAAGGTTGAGGGTATTTCGAGCGAAACGCTTCAGGACGGCTCCTGCGTTTTGCCGTATGCGGCCTTCGGCGGCGTTACCGTTTCGGGCGGCACCGGAGCATAATAATACTTTTTGGAGAATACGATGACAAATAAAAACCTATTTAAAAATCTTCCCGTAGTTCCGCTGGTGGGAATAGTCCTCTTTCCGGGGATGACGTTTCACTTTGATATAACCTCAAAGAGCTTTATTTCCGCCGTTAAAACCGCAAATGCCGAAAGCGGCGAGCTTTTTATTCCCGCTATGCCGGAGGAAAAGGATCTTTCACCGGACAACGGCGAAATTGAAATTTTCGGCGCGGTGGTAAAAATACTGAAATTTCAAAAATTCTTTGATCGCCCGGGCTGCGCGAGAGTTGCAGTTGAGGTAAAATCGCGCGGTATAATGAGAAGCGTTTCGCGCAAATACCCCTTTGTTCTCGGCGATATCGAATTATTAAAGGACGATTTAACCGTGGAAAATGCTTCCGAAGGGGATGCCCGCCTGTTTTCGGAGGCGGCGATGTTCAGCGTGCGCAAATTCTTTTCGGAGTTTTGCTCCCTCTCGGGCAAGATAAGCCCCGACATTGTTAATTTTGTTCAAACGACCCCCTCTCCCGGAGCGCTTGCGGACGCTATCGGAGCAAACGTTATAATTAAATTTGAAGATAAATTCTCTCTTCTCAGCGAACTTAACGTATATATGCGCCTTGAGAAGCTCTGCGTTATGCTTGCCTACGAAAATGAGATCCTCGCCCTTGACAACGAGCTTAACGACCGCGTTGACGAGCTGATGGACAAAAACCAGAGGGACTATTATTTAAGAGAAAAGCTCCACGCTATAAACGAGGAGCTGGGCGAAACGGACGAAGCAGATGACGGCGAATTATATAAAAAGATAGAAAACTGCAAAATCCCGGCGGAGCTTAAAGAAAAGCTCTTTGAGGAATTCAAACGTATGCGCCGCCTCTCTCCCGGCTCTCCCGATTCCCACGTTATAAGAAGCTATATTGAAAAATGCCTTGAAATTCCGTGGGGAATTTACACAAAGGAAAACAAAAACCTCTCAAAAGCCGCAAAGGTACTTGAAAGAGACCACTACGGTCTTAAGGAAGTTAAAGAGCGCATAACGGAAATGCTCGCCTCTCTCATAATTTCGCCGGAGCTTAAAGGGCAGATAATCTGCCTTGCAGGACCTCCCGGGGTTGGAAAAACCTCGATAGCAAAGAGCATAGCCGCCGCAACCGGAAGAAACTATGTAAGGATTGCGCTCGGCGGCGTTCACGATGAAAGCGAGATAAGAGGCCACCGCCGAACCTACATAGGCTCTATGCCCGGGCGCATAATAAGCGCGCTCACAGACGCAAAAAGCCTCAATCCGCTCATTCTTCTTGACGAGGTCGATAAGCTCGGAAACGACTATAAGGGCGATCCCGCCTCAGCTCTTTTGGAGGTTCTCGACAGCGAGCAGAATTTTTCTTTCCGCGACCACTACATAGATATGCCGGTTGACCTCAGCAAGGTTTTATTCTTAACAACTGCAAACGACAAATACGCCATACCGGACGCCCTTCGCGACCGCATGGAGATAATAGACCTGCCGGGCTATACCTTTGAGGAAAAATTCAATATTGCAAAAAAACACCTGCTTCCAAAGCAGCTTAAGGAGCACGGCTTAACAAAGCAGAACATAAAAATAACGGACTCCGCCCTAAGAGCCGTTATTGACGGCTACACCCGCGAGGCGGGAGTTAGAGTTCTTGAAAGAAAAATAGCTTCTCTCTGCAGAAAAGAGAGCGTTCGCCTTGCCTCGGGCATAAGCGAAAGGCTGGATATAACCGAAAACGAACTCGAAAAATATCTCGGAGTTAAAAAATACCGCGATGAAGATAAGCAGAACGACCCGCTCACAGGCGTTGTTAACGGCCTTGCCTGGACGAGCGTTGGCGGAGAGATGCTGAAGGTTGAGGTGCTGAGCCTAGAAGGCACGGGAAAGCTGGAGCTTACAGGCTCGCTGGGCGATGTTATGAAGGAATCCGCCAGGGCGGCGGTAAGCTTTATAAGGAGCAGGGCTTCCGACTACGGCATTGACCCCGATTTTTATAAAAACAGGGATATTCATATCCATTTCCCCGAGGGAGCGGTTCCCAAGGACGGGCCGAGCGCGGGCATAACCGTAACGACCGCGCTTGCAAGCGCGCTTTCAGGAAAAAAAGCGAGAGCCGATATTGCAATGACGGGCGAAATAAGCCTTACGGGAAGAGTTATGGCAATAGGCGGTCTCAGAGAAAAGAGCATGGCGGCCTATCGCGAGGGGATAACCACCGTTTTTATTCCGAGCGCAAACATACCCGACCTTAAAGAGGTGGACGACGCGGTTAAGGAAAAAATCGTTTTTGTCCCCGTTAAATACGCGGATGAAGTTATAAGCGAGGTTCTCTTGTCGGATGAGGACGGCGAAAATACGGTGAAAACCGAAAAAGAGAATAAAAATATTCCCGCCTTCAGGCAGAAAAACAGAGGAGGAAAACGAATTGAACTTTAATAACGTTGCCTTTGAAGCTTCCTTCGGAACCTCACGCCAGCTTCCGCCCTCTTCACTGCCCGAGATAGTTTTCGCCGGGAAATCAAACGTTGGAAAATCATCTCTGCTGAACAAGCTTTTTAACCGAAAAAACCTTGCAAGAGTGAGCTCGGTTCCCGGAAAAACAACAACGGTGAATTTTTTCAAGACGGACGACGTTCGCTTTGCCGACCTCCCGGGCTACGGCTACGCCAAACGCTCAAAGAGCGAAATCGAACGCTGGAGCGAGCTTATGGACGGCTATTTTTCGGGCGGCAGAAAAATTCTGCTCGTTGTTCAGCTGCTCGATATGCGCCACCCCCCAACAGCCGACGATAAAGTTATGCTCAATTTCCTCACCGAAACGGGATTCCCCTTTATTGCCGTTTTAACAAAATGCGATAAATTAAAACCCACCGAGCGAAAAAGGCAGAGCGAATATTTTGCCAACATTCCGGAGCTAAAAAACGCAAAGACTGTAATAGAATGTTCTTCAGAAACAGGAGAGGGAATGGATAAGCTGAGAGCCTTCCTGCAAAGTGAAATATGAAAATAGGTATTGTTGACGTTGGCGGCGGAACGCGAGGCATTTACGGCGCGGGTGTTCTTGACCGCTGTCTGGATGAAAATATCGTTTTTGACTATGCTGTGGGCGTTTCGGCGGGCAGCGCGAATTTTGCCTCTTACTGCGCCGGCCAAAAGGGCAGAAACTTCATATTCTACACAGAATATTCATTTCGCTCCGAATATATGGGCTTCAGCAATATGCGGAAAACAGGCTCCTTTATCGGCCTTGACTATATCTATTCCGAGCTCTCAAATTCAACGGGCGAAAATCCCCTTGACTATGAGGCAATAATAAAATCGCCCACCGAGCTTGAAATAGTTGCAACAAACGCCGAAACCGGAAAGAGCGTATATTTCAGCAAATCCGACTTTAAAAAGGACTGCTACGACATCCTAAAGGCCTCCTGCTGCATCCCCTTTGTTAACAGACCGTATTTTATTAACGAAATCCCCTATTATGACGGCGGCATATCCGACCCCGTTCCTTTTAAGCGGGCTTTTGAGCAGGGCTGCGATAAGGTGGTTCTTATTTTAACAAAGCCGATTAACACCGAAATCAGCAACACCCGAAATTCCTTTGCCGCAAAAATGCTTGAAAAGAAATATCCCGAGGCCGCAAAAAGCACCGACTCCTGCAACGCGGTATATCTCGAAAGCGTCAGCGAGGCAATAACGCTTGAAAAGCAGGGCAAAGTTCTCATTATATCCCCAAACAGCATCGGCGGACTCAAAACCCTTTCAAAGGATCCGTCCGTATTAAAACAGCTCTATGTAAAGGGCTACCATGACGGCAGAAGGATACGAGATTTTATAAAATAAACTCGGAATTCGGAATTATATTATTTTCGCATTTCCGAAAGCTAACAAAAAATATAGGATTATATTATAATCAAAAACCGTTTGAAACTTTCCCGAAATTACAAATTCCTGATTCCTGACAAGAAAGCGGCTGCGGCGTGTCCGCTTTCGATTACGCCGTCGCCGTTGCCCGC
>JAFLUL010000054.1:0-11711 GCA_022508845.1 Oscillospiraceae bacterium
CGCCGAAATTTTGCCCTGCGGGCAACGGCGATGGCGTAATCGAAAGCGGACACGCCGCAGGCGTGCGGCGAAGCCGCTTTCTTATTATATAAATATAATTTCAAATATCAGAATTTAACGGAAATTTCAGAGTGAATTCTTATAATCAAACCATATGTTTAATATAATTCCGAATTAAGAATTGTGCATTATATTGTCCAGCACCATATTAAAGCTCCCCAGAAATTCGCCCACAAAAACGTCCGCCTCAGGGCAGGACAGTTCCTTTATTGCCTTCAGGGTGGCTTTTTCGGCGGAGGAAAACTCCATATTACCGCTGTTTTTTTCTTCAATACACTTTATAAGCGCGCTGATTTTATCGGCAGCCTTCACGAGCTTATAAAGCTCCCCGCTTTCATCGGGGCATAAAATATCCTTATAGCCGGAAATCAGATATTCGGGCAGGGTATCGAGAATGGACGAACGCGCCGCCTCCTCAATTTTTCCGAAGGACTGCCTTATCTCGCGGTTATAGTATTTAACGGGAGTTGGCATATCGCCCGTTATAATTTCGGGCATATCGTGATATATTCCGAGCACCGCAGCCCTTTCGGCGTTATAGGCCTTGCCGAAACGCTCGTTTCCGATAAGGGCGAGGCAATGGGCAATGGCAGCAACATCCAGAGAATGTGAGCTTAAATTTTCCTTGTTTACATTTCTCATAAGCGCCCAGCGGTCAATGTTTTTCATCCTTGAAAACAGCGCAAAAAAATGGCTCGCCACGGTATCATCTCCCTTTTATAATTTATTTTAATACAAAAATAAGAGAAATTCAAGAACAAATTTGTTTGCTTTGCTTGAGGGGATATATTCGCTGCCGCTCCCCCATTCAGTGAGCAGCAGCTCCTCCATTCAGTGAGCAACAACGCCTCCATTCAGTGAGCAACAGCGAACACTTGACATTTCCATAAAATTTTAATATAATGATAAACTAAGATAAATATAATTTTATATATGAGGGCACACTGTATGTCAAACGAATTTGACCCGAAAGAAATACTCGGCGGATTTACCGAGAAAATAGGCTCCCGGCAGGAGATAAGGCAGTCGGATTTTGACCGCTATAACATTAAGCGCGGGCTGAGAAACGCCGACGGCACCGGAGTTATGGCGGGCATAACGAAGATATCAAGCGTTGAAGGCTATTATATTGAGGACAGAGAGAGGGTCCCCAAAAACGGCAAGCTCATATACAGGGGCATAGATCTCTATGACCTTGTTGCGGGATGCAAGGAGGAAGACCGCTTCGGCTATGAGGAGCTTATATATCTCCTTCTCTTCGGCGCGCTCCCCTCAAAAAAGGAGCTTGAGGATTTTTCTCTTCTTCTTGCCTCATACAGGGAGCTGCCTGACGACTTCGTTGAGGACGTTATTATGCGCGCGCCCTCGCCCAATATTATGAATAAGATGGGATCGTCCGTAAACGCGCTTTACGCCTATGACGAAAACCCCGACGATATATCTCTGGGCAACGTTCTGCGGCAGTCCGTTATGCTCATAGCGCAGCTTCCGGTTATAATGTCGTATGCATATCAGGTAAAACGCCGGTTTTACTATAAAAAGAGTATGTATATCCATCAGATAAAGCCCGAGCAGAAGACCGCCGAAACTATCCTCAACTCTCTTCGCTCCGACAGAAAATTCACCGATGCAGAAGCAAAGCTGCTCGACTTATGCCTTATGATACACGCAGACCACGGCGGCGGAAACAACTCCACCTTTACCACCCGCTGCGTTACTTCCTCCGGCACGGACACCTATTCCGCCATTTCGGCGGGCATTGCCTCGCTTAAGGGCTTTCGTCACGGCGGTGCAAATATAAAGGTTGCCGAGATGGTTGAGCAAATCAAAGAGAGCGTAAACGATATAACCGACGAAGACGAGGTTGAAGCTTTCCTTCGCAAGATCGTAAGAAAGCAGGCGGGCGATGGCTCCGGACTTATTTACGGTATGGGACACGCGGTTTACACTCTATCCGACCCCAGAGAAGTTCTCTTAAAGGAAAACGCCGAAACGCTCGCAAAGGAAAAGGGCTTTTGGGACGACTGGACGCTTCTTGACATTATCGAGCGCGTTTCCCCGAGAGTTTTCAAAGAGGAAAAGGGGCTTGATAAAAATATCTGCGCCAACGTTGACCTCTATTCGGGGCTTATATATAAAATCCTCGGCATACCTATGGATCTCTACACTCCGATGTTCGCCATTGCGAGGGTTTCGGGCTGGTGCGCCCACAGAATTGAGGAAATTGCAACAAGCAACAAGATAATAAGACCGGGCTATAAGAGTATGGCAAAAAACACAGCCTATATCCCCATTGACCTGAGATGAGAAAAAGGGAGAAAAGAAATGAAATTCAAAGGTTCGCTTAATTTTTTAAGCGCAAAAAAGATAATCGCGCTGTTTTCCTGCGGCGCTGCCGCATTTTTAGGACTCAGAGCGTATCAGGCGTTTGCGCTGCTCGACCCGGAGTCGGGATTTTTTACCGACAGAGGGAATTTAACCGTTAAGCTGTTTTTCCTGCTCGCGGCAGCCCTCGTTATAATAACTCCTTTGCTTTTATATCTCACCCCGCTCTCAAAGGCGGAATATATTGAGCCGAAGGAGCATTTTTTCCACGGTCTTATAAGCCTGGGGCTCGGTCTCACGGCGGGATATAACAGCTTTGAGCTTATGAGATCGTCAGGCGCCGAAAAAACGGTTTTGCCTCTTATGATCTCCGGAGCGGCGGCAGGGATAGTTTTTATAATAGACGCGGTAGGATTTTTTTCAAAAGGAAAAATAGTTCAGAAGCTGAAAATATTAAACCTCATTCCCGTTATATGGGCGCTGTTTTTAACCATAAATAATTTCACTCTCACAACAAGCTATCTGAACAACACCGCTCTGCTTATAAATATTTTTGCGGACGCGTTTTTAATGATATTCCTCTTCCAGTATGCAAAGAAATTTTCGGGAATTTACGGAGACGCAAACTCCCCGTCGTTTATCTATTTTGCGCTTATGAGCGCGCTTTTGGAAATCAGCTCGTTTATCTCCTCGCTTATAAGCGTTCTTGCAAAAGGATCCTCAGCCTCCTTCTTCGCGATAACGCCCTATCGCCTCTTTGCCGCCGCATTCTGCGTTTCGGCTCTGGCTATTATGCTGAAAAACAAGGTTCCGGACTATGCTCCCGATTCAAACGAAGAGGAGATTAAGACCGCTCCCTTTGACCTTCCTTCAGATGAAGGCGAAACCGAGGAAGAAAATGAAGCTTGATGAGATCTTCTGCGGTCTGCCCTACGGCTTTTCGGCTTTTTCCGATATAAAAGATTCGCTTTTAGATTGCAGGGCAAGGCAGCGTCTGCCAAAGGACGCAAAAACCGTTATAAGCGTGCTGTTTCCGTATTATCTCGGCGAGGAATACTATAAAAACGCAAACGTTTCCCGTTATGCCGTCAGCGCCGATTACCATATAATAACCGGCGAAATAATGGAAAAAATAACTTTGTCGCTGAAAAACGAATATCCCGAAAACGAATTTGAATATTTTATTGACAACTCCCCCATACCTGAGGTAAGGGCGGCGGTGAACGCGGGACTGGGAGTTTTCGGAAAAAACTCGCTTTTTATAAACGAAAAATACGGCTCCTGGGTGTTTTTGGGCGAAATAGTTACCGACAGGTTTTTTGAACCCGCGAAAAAAAACAAAAACCTCTGCTCCGGCTGCAATAAATGCGTTCTTTCCTGCCCGGGCGAAGCCTTGGGCGAAAACGGAGTAATAATAGAAAAATGCTTATCGTTTCTCTCGCAAAAAAAGGGAGAGCTCAGCGAGGAAGTTATAAAAAAAATGGAACAAACCGGCTGCGCCTGGGGATGCGACATATGCCAGACTGTATGCCCTATGAATAAAAACGCCGCCATAACGCCGATTGAAGCGTTTTTTGAAACCGCAAAACCCTATGTTACAGCCGCCGACAGCATAGACGGCAGAGCCTTCGCCTGGAGAGGGAAAAGGGTTATAGAGAGGAATTTGGCTGTGCTGAATAAACCATCATGAAATATGTTCGCTATCGCTCACGGGAAGGGGGAGGATGCGGGAATTGCAATTTTTATATTCCTGCATTTTACAAGAAATTCAATTTAAGTTTTATCATCAGATCATAATAAAAAAGCTTAAAATGCCGACCGCCTGTCCGTTTCCCCAATTCCTCATCCGGCGGGGCGAGCAAATAGATAAAGGAGCAAACAAAAATGAAGCTGATAATTGCAATCGTAAACAGGGATGATTCCTCCGAGCTTATACATAAGCTCAACAAGGCGGGATTTATGTCCACTAAGCTCTCAACAACGGGCGGCTTTCTTCGCGCCGGAAACATAACTCTGCTCATAGGCACCGAGGAAGAAAAGGTTCAGGACGTTATAGGCATAATCGGCAAATGCTGCTCTCAGAGGTCTGAGCTTGTAACCTCCTCGGCGGGAAACTATTCGGAACACTTCTTTGCCTCGCTTCCGGTTGAGGTTACGGTTGGAGGAGCAACTGTGTTTGTTGTTGACGTTGAACAGTTTATAAAGATGTAATATGTTATTTAACTTTTCGGAGGTTCCCGAAAAAACGCGGGAACGAATAAACTCGCTTGCAATAAGGAACCGCCTCCCTTCGAGCGTTCTGCTTTCAGGCGGGAATGAAAAAACGCGGGATAATTGCGCCATTGAACTGGCAGGCGCGGTTATCTGCGAAAACAAAAAAGACGGCGCACCGTGCAAAAAATGCAGCGCGTGTGTAAAAATAAAATCGGAAACCCATCCCGACGTTATCCACATCCGCCCCGCAAAGGACAGAAAGACCGTTTCGATAGACCTTGTTCGGCAGTTGGTTCTCGATTCGCTCTATGTTTCGCCCAATGAGGCGGAAAACAAGGTGTATATCTTCCATGCGGCGGATGAATTATCCCCTCTCATTCAGAACTCTCTTCTGAAAACTATTGAGGAACCGCCGCCGTTTGCGATGTTTATATTGCTGTCCCAGCAGAGAGAAAAGCTGTTATCAACCGTTATTTCGAGGGTGTCGGAGTTTTCGCTGGGCGACACGCTCCCGGCTGAACGAAAAAACAAAGAAGAGGAAATTTCCCGGATTTCCGCGGGGATAATAAAGGCGCTTTGCAGAGGAAACGAATTTGATATTATGCTGAGCGTTTCGCCGATGGTTAAAAACAGAGCCCTGATGAAAAAGGCGGCGGAAAAAATTATTCTCAGCGTCAGGGACGCGTGCGCGGGAACCGACGGCGAAAACGCGATAATGCTTAAAAGAAGCTTTTCGCTCACCGGGCTTTATGAAATAAAACAGAGTATGGAAAAAATTTCCGAATGGGCAGGGAGAAACGCAAATGAGAACCTGCTTATAACGCAGTTTTCCTCTATGCTCGCTCTTATTCAGAAAAACAGGATTTAGGAGACATTATGGCAGAGGTAATAGGAGTTAAATTCAAAGAGGCGGGCAAGGTTTATTTCTTTGACCCCGCAGGACATAAAATTCAGAGGGATCAAAAGGTCATCGTTGAAACCGTTAGGGGAATAGAGTGCGGCACCTGCGCCACGCCCAACACAGACGTATCCGATGAGGACATAGTTAAGCCCCTCAAGAGCATCATTCGCCCCGCCGGCGAGGAGGACATAAAAACTCTTGCCGAAAACAGGGAAAAGGAGCAACAGGCTTATAAGATAGCAAAGGCAAAAATCGAGCAGTCTGGGCTTAATATGAGCCTTGTTGACGTGGAATACACGTTTGACGGCAGCAAGGTGCTGTTTTTCTATACCGCTCCCGAGAGAGTTGATTTCAGAGAGCTTGTTAAAACCTTTGCCTCCATTTTTAAGGTGAGAATAGAGCTTCGCCAGATAGGAGTAAGGGATGAGGCAAGAATGCTCGGAGGTCTCGGTCCCTGCGGAAGGGCGCTGTGCTGCAAAGAATTTCTCCACGAATTTCAGCCCGTTTCAATCAAAATGGCAAAGGAGCAGGGGCTTTCGCTGAACACCGCCAAAATAAGCGGCACCTGCGGCAGGCTTATGTGCTGCCTTAAATATGAACAGGAATCCTATGAATATCTCCTGAAACACACCCCGAAAATCGGAGCGATAGTTGAAACCGGCGACGGCAGAGGCGAGGTTGTTGACAACAATCTGCTGACGGGTATGCTCAAGGTGAAACTCGACCGCCACCCCGAGGCCGCACCATCCGCCTTCCACCGCAGAGACGTGCGACTTATAAAGGACGCGCAGATAAGGGTAAATAAAGCGGAGCTGGAAGCTCTCAGGGAAATTGAAGACAATTAAGTTCAATTCGGAACAAGAAAGCGGCTGCGGCGCGTCCGCTTTCGATTATGCCATCGCCGTTGCCCGCAGGGCAAATTTCGGCGGGAGTTAAAATCTTTTTACTTAATAGGAAACGAGAAGTTTCCTGTTAAATAAAAAAATAACGGTTAGCAGCTTATAGATATCTATATTGCTGTCAACCGTTTTTTTGATGTAAGCTTTTTAATTCCGAATTACTAATTCCGAATTAAACAATTATGCCTGAGGCGCGCCTACGGGGCAAACTTCAGCGCAGTTTCCGCAATCAATGCAGGTATCTTCGTTTATAACGTACTTGTCGTCACCCTCGGAGATAGCCTCAACAGGGCATTCGCCTGCGCAAGCGCCGCAGGAGATGCATTCGTCTGTGATTTTGTATGCCATGGTATAACCTCCCTTTATGTTGATTTGCAAACTCATTGTAACATATAAAAATAGAATTTCAATAGTTTTTTAATACATTTTTGCGCAAAGGGGCTAATTTTTTGATAAAAAGCAGTCACCTAACGCCTTTGTGACTATTTTTTGTTTACAAACGCTTAAATTGCGGTTATTTTTTAAACGCAAAAGCAAGAATTGAAAACACAAGTCCGATAACGCAAACAATTACCAAAGTAAATTTCAAATCCGCAGGATAAATCGCAGCTCCCGCAGGGGGGGGGGTATTTCATTGCGGTGCAGCAGCCGCTCTGCCATCCCGTTAACAACGCGAAGTTATTTCGACCTTGTTTTTTTGACAGGGCCGCTTTTTTATGGTATAATCAGCTTACAGCTTATTTTAGGCTTTATGCATTACCATGATAAATATATCAAAAAAAGGATGAAAGCTATGTCACCATCAAGCTCAACCGATTATATTCTCTCCCTGTCTCAGAAGTCAAATAACAACAACCGCATTGCTCCCGAGATGTATGCCGAAAAGGATGTTAAGAGGGGACTTCGTGACATAAACGGCAACGGCGTTGTTACCGGGCTTACCGAAATTTCGGAGATAGTTTCAAAAAAGAAGGACAAAAACGGAAACGTGGAGCCGTGCGAGGGAAAGCTCTTTTACAGAGGAATAGACGTCCGCGACTTTGTCAGGGGATTTATGAGCGAAAAACGCTTCGGCTTTGAAGAACTTACCTACCTGCTGTTAACAAGCGAGCTCCCTACCGAAAGAGAGCTTGCCGAATTCAGAGAAGCTATTGCAAGCTATCGCACTCTGCCAACGGCATTTGTCCGCGATATAATAATGAAGGCTCCCAGCAGGGATATGATGAACGCGCTCTCCCGCTGCGTTCTCGCGCTATATTCTTATGACAGCGACCCCGACAACATAGAAATTTCAAACGTTATGCGCCAGAGCCTTCAGCTTATTGCAAGGTTTCCGCTTCTGGCGGTTTACGGCTACAGGGCATACCGACACTATCACCTGGGCAGGACGCTCATAATAAGGAATCCCCGCCCGGAGCTTTCAACCGCCGAAAACATTCTTTTAATGCTGCGTACAGACGGAAAATATTCCGATATTGAGGCAAGAGTTTTGGATCTGGCCCTCGTTCTTCACGCCGAGCACGGCGGCGGAAACAATTCAAGCTTTACAACTCACGTTGTAACCTCCTCCGGAACGGACACCTATTCTTCGGTTGCCGCCGCATTGGGTTCGCTGAAAGGACCGCGGCACGGCGGAGCGAACATTAAGGTCGTTAAGATGTTTGACGATATGAAGGAGAACGTGAACATTAAAAACGACGGCGAGATAAAGGACTATCTCGTCCGCCTCTTAAATAAAGACGCCTTTGATAAGGCAGGGCTTATTTACGGTATGGGACACGCCGTTTACTCCGTGTCCGACCCCCGCGCCGACATATTAAAGAACTGCGCAAAGGATCTCGCCTTTGCAAACGGCAGAGAGGACGATTACGACCTTTACTGCAAGGTTTCGCGTCTTGCGCCCGAAATAATCGCCGACCGCCGCAAAATATATAAGGGAGTAAGCCCTAATGTTGACTTTTATTCGGGGCTTGTTTACCGTATGCTGAAGCTCCCCGAGGAGCTGTTTACCCCCATTTTTGCGGTATCGCGCATTTCCGGCTGGAGCGCGCACAGGATCGAGGAGATCCAGAATTCCGGAAAAATAATTCGCCCTGCATACATTGCGGTCAAAGAACGCAGGGATTATACGGAACTTGGAAAAAGAGAAAAATAATTTTTCGCTCCGCTCAAGGGATGGGGAGGAAAATTGCAATTTAAAATTCCTGCATCTTACGAAAATTTGAATTTAAGTTTTATCTTAAAATTCAAAATTTAACATACCCGCGCAGATCCATTTCCTCCATCCCCCATCCCGCGAACAGCGAGAGCAGAATGCCCTGAGCGAAGCGAATCAGAATGCCCTGAGCGAAGCGAATTCTGTTATATAAACCTTGTTTCTATAACCTTTCCGCTTTCATCCGGCGAATATCTGAAAATATCCATATGCGAGCCGGTGAAAAAATATTTCTCCTGCTTCGGGGCGGCCCTTTCAAGCCCGGCTTCAACTATAATGAGCTTTATTTTCATTCTTTCCGGAATTATGTTCTTTATAAAAACGGCACAGCGGGAGCCCTCCTCAAAATTATCGCCGTATTCGGCAAGTCCTGCGAGGTTTGGAGTCAGCTCAACAAAAATTCCGTAGCTCTCAACCGAGCGGATTATCCCGGGAACTGTTTCGCCGGGGGTGAAGAGGGCGGCGTTTTCGCTCCAGGTTCCGAGAAGCTCCTTATGGGTGAGCACTATCCTACCCTTTTCATCCCGCGACTTAACAACGGCTTTTATCGGCTGAGAGGTGAAAAATCTCGCGCTCGGGTGAGGTATGCGCGAAACGGAAATGCTGTCGATCGGAAGCAGAGCGTTTACCCCCGCGCCTATATCGCAAAAAACGGCAAAGCTCTCAATATGCGCCGCCACGGCGTTTATAACGTCGCCGGGAACAAGCGAAGATAAATATTCCTCGGCGCACTTCTCCTGAGCGCGCCTTCTTGAAAGAATTGCCTCGTATTTTCCCTCGGGGCTTCTTTTTATGTCAGTTACCGTAAACTGAACGCTCTTTCCAACGCGCGAGATAAGCGCGATATCCCTTACGCTGCCGTCCAAAATGCCTACAGCCCCCTCCTCTCTGGGGATAATGCCTTCCATACAGCCGAGATCTATATGTAAATTATGCTCCTTATCGCATTTTATTGCCCTCGCTTCAAGCACAGTTTCTTTCAGCATGGCTTCTCTGAGCGCAGTTATGCTCGTTAAAGCGGCTCTGTTTTCGGCGCGGGAAAAAAGAAACCCTTCGGGGTAGAATACACTCATTTTATAAGCCTGTCGGTTCGGGGGAAAGCCCCTTGCCGTTCCTTTCTTCTGATATTTAAGTTGTTTTTATTTTCAAACAATAAATAACTATTTCCTTTTCATTCAAAGTATGATAAAATTAAAAAAAATACCTTCGGGAGAACAAAAATGAAAGAACAAATAAAGGAGCTTTGCTCATTAAACGGCACCTCCGGCAGAGAGGACAAAATAAGAGAATATATAATTTCGCATATAGGCGAAAACGAATATAAAATTGACGCGCTCGGCAACCTTATCGTATACGTTAAGGGAAAACGCAAAGGAAAAAACACTGTTATGCTCTGCTCGCATATGGACGAGGTTGGCGTTATAGCAACCTATATCCGACCCGACGGCACGGTGAAATTTTATACGGTTGGAGGCATACAGAGCGTTTCTCTCCTCGGCAAAACCGTCCGCTTTGAAAACGGAGTTATAGGCGCAGTGGGAGTTAAGCCCGTGCACCTCTGCAAGGCCGAAGAGCGGGAAACGGCGCCCGACACGGACGACATGTATATTGACATCGGCGCAAAAAACAAGGAGGAGGCCGAGAGGCTCATCTCCCCCGGCGACACCGCCGTTTTCACAAGCGATTTCACCGAAATGGGCGATAAGCTTCTCTCAAAGGCAATAGACGACCGCGCCGGAAACGCTATTATGCTCAGAATGATAAACGAGGGCGTTGAATACGACACCGTTTTCTGCTTTAACGTTCAGGAAGAGGTTGGGCTGCGGGGAGCTATGACCTCCACATATGAAGCGGCCCCCAACTACGCCATTGTGATTGAAGCAACGACCGCCGCCGACGTTATTGACGCCGAAAACGAAAAGCGGGTTTGCGTTTTGGGCGAGGGAACGGCAGTGTCTCTTATGGACAGAGCCACCGTTTATTCGCCCGAGCTTTATAAAAAGGTTTTTGAAATAGCAAAAGCAAACTCCATTAAGGCGCAGCCAAAAACTATGGTTGCCGGCGGAAACGACGCAGGCAGCGTGCACCAAAGCCGCGCGGGAGTTAAAACAGTTGCCCTGAGCATCCCCTGCCGCTATATCCATTCCCCCTCCTGCGTTTGCGATATGAGAGACATTGAAGAAACCTATAAGCTTGCTCTTAAGGTTAGCGAATATTTCGCGAATGCAAACTGAACGCTTTTTTAAGCCCGAGGGGAAGAGCCTTCAAAACGCCCTTGAGTTTACAAGATCCGGAACGTCCGGCGCGGAGATCTATTCTTTTTTAAGCCTAAACAAAAATAACCTTCCCGAGGGAGTTATCTGGTGCAGCGAGAAAGAGGGAAAAACCTCCTGCGTTATTTATAAAAACGGCGATATGACCGTAACCAAAGCAGAAAACGCAAACCCCTACCCCGGTCTTCATATAATGAAATTCTCTTCTTTCTCCCCCGAAGGATATGATGAAACTCTCCCGCTAACGCATCGCGACGCTCTGAGAGCCTATGAAATTATGAACGGCGGAAAAAAACTAAGCCCCGCAAACGAAGAACGCTATGTTTACAGGGCGCGCCTTATGCGGGACGGCTTTTCTTACGGCTTCGGAATAAAAAAAGAAAATGAGCTTGTTTCATTTGCCTTTATAACCGCCTCAAATGAAGACAGCTGCATAATAGGCGATGTGTTTACCGTTCCCGAACACAGAAACCTCGGCTACGCAAAAAGCTGCACCCTCTCCGCCGCAAAAAAATGCCTTGAAATGAATAAATCGGCATATATTTTGTGTAAAGAGGAGATGAAAGAGTTTTATCGGAAAATGGGGTTTTGTTCGCTGTAGCTCACGGGACAATTCTCCATCCTATCCCAAAGAAAAGTAACCGACCGCATCTCCCATTCCGCAAACAAAGTGAGCATAAAACTATGATCTGTTTTCTCTGCCCCCGAAAATGCAATATTGACCGCTCCAAAGGAAGCGTAAGCGACCGCATCTCCCGTTCCGCAAACGAAGTGAGCATAAAACTATGATCTGTTCTCTCTGCCCCCGAAAATGCAATATTGAC
>JAFLUL010000054.1:11811-15697 GCA_022508845.1 Oscillospiraceae bacterium
TGAGCATAAAACTATGATCTGTTCTCTCTGCCCCCGAAAATGCAATATTGACCGCGAAAAGTCGGTTGGCTTTTGCGGCGTAAACAAAAAGCTCCGCGCTGCGAGGGCTTCTCTTCATTTTTGGGAGGAGCCGTGCATATCGGGCTTTGGCGGCGCGGGAACGGTGTTTTTTTCCGGCTGCAATTTAAGATGCGTTTATTGCCAAAACAGGGAGATAAGCGCAGGAAAAAAGGGAAAAGAAATTTCCGTTCGCCGTCTGCGGGAAATTTTTGACGAGCTTATATATGACGGAGCCGAAACTATAGACCTTGTAACTCCAACTCACTTTGCCGACATTATTGCCGAGGCTCTCAGAGCCGAAAAGCTCCCCGTTCCGGTGGTTTATAACTCGGGAGGATATGAGAGCGCCGAAACTCTTAAAATGCTTGAGGGGCTTATTGACGTATACCTTCCCGACTATAAATATGCAAGCGCATCTCTGTCCGCGCGCCTTTCCTCAGCCCCTGATTATCCCGAAACCGCCCTCGCCGCTATAAAGGAAATGCACCGCCAAACAGGCGACTATCTCTTAAACGAGGACGGCATTCTCAAAAAGGGAGTTCTCATAAGGCATCTCGTTTTGCCCGGACATATAAATAATTCGCTGGACTGCATTGACAAACTTACAAGCGCATTCAGCGAAAAAAACGTTTTATTGAGCGTTATGAGCCAGTATACCCCGCCGAAAAAAAGGCTCCCCTTTGAGGAGCTGAACCGCCGCCTGACAAAAGAGGAGTATGATGAGATAACCGGGTATTTATATATGCTGGGACTTGATAATATCTACGTTCAGGAGCTTTCCTCCGCGCAGGAGGAATACACTCCGGATTTTGACTTCACAGGCATATAAATTCGCCTTAACTTCGGTAACCGCCGGCATTATCGAACCTGTTTTTTTTTGCAATACTTGCGTTCCAGCATAAAAAGAAATAACCGCTCTGCAGTCTGAACAAGTCCGGTAAAATCGGACAATAGAAAAAAGACACTCCCTATGGCAGAATAAAAGAAACTGCCATAGGGGGCTTTTTGTACTGTATCATAATTTGGGGCAGTTCAGTCCGGGCGTGCGGTTATTTTCTTAAGTAACGCCGGGAACTAACCGTATATCGGACAGCTCTCTTCCTTTATTTTATCGCAATTTTGGATTTTGCCGAAAAAAGCTCTAAAACCTGAGCTCTTATTTTATCATTTCCCCGAACTCTTCCTCAGATATGATCTTAATTCCCAGCTCGGTTGCCTTTTTCAGCTTGCTGCCGGCGTTTTCGCCCGCAAGCACTATATTGGTCTTTTTTGAAACGCTGCCGGCGGTTTTGCCGCCGAAGTTCTCTATGATCTTTCCGGCCTCATCACGAGTAAATTTTGAAAGTGCGCCGGTTAAAACAAACGTCAGCCCTTCAAAGCGGCTGTCTTTTTTTTCGTTAAGGTGGTTCATATTAAGCCCGTATCGGGCAAGGCGCGAAATAAGCTCCTCCGCCTCAGGCAGGGCGAAATAATCAAAAACAGCCTTTGCCATTATGCCGCCGAAGCCGTCAATTTTTTCAATATCCTCTTTTGAGGCGTTCATAAGGCTCTGCATATCTCCGAAGTTTGCGGCTAAAAGCTTTGCGGCCTTTTCGCCTATGTGGTTTATGCCGAGGGCAAAAATGAGGCGGGAAAGATCGTTTGATTTTGATTTTTCTATGGCGTTTAAGAGGTTCTCTGCGCTCTTTTCGCCCAAACGCTCAAGCGCGGCGATGTCGTCTTTTTTAAGAAGATATATGTCGGCAACGTCCTTAATAAGCCCCTCGTTAACAAAAGTTTCGGCAATGCTCTCTCCGAGCCCCTCTATGTCCATAGCGGCGCGGGAGCAGAAGTGGATAATATTTTTAAGCGACTGCGCGGGGCAATCGGGGCTGAGGCATCTTAAAAAAGCGCCCTCCTCGTCTCTGAAAACTCTCGCCCCGCAGGACGGGCAGTTTTCAGGCATTCTGAAAATTTCATTTCCCCCGTGAGCCTTAACGCAAACTATTTCGGGAATTATATCGCCCGCCTTGCGCACCAGAACGGTGTCGCCTATGGCAATCTCTTTTTTGTCAATATTATCCTGATTGTGAAGCGAAGCGCGGCTGACGAGAGTTCCCGCCAGCAAAACGGGGTCAAAAACGGCGGTAGGAGTTAAAACCCCCGTGCGGCCAACCGTTATTTCAATATCCCTTAAAACAGTCTGTTTTTCCTCGGGCGGGTATTTGAACGCAACCGCCCAGCGGGGGAATTTTGAGGTGCTTCCGAGGGAGGCGCGCTGAGATAAGTCGTTTACCTTTATAACGGCTCCGTCAATATCAAACGGCAGCGACGCCCTTATGCCGCCTATTCGTTCAAGCTCGTTTTTGGCTTCATTTATATTTTCGCACGGAGTGTAAAACGGTACTGTAACAAAGCCCAGCTCCCTTAAAAGGTCAAGCGACTGCTTATGCGAGACTATTTCATCTCCCTCTATTCTCTGCACGTTAAAAACAAAAATATCGAGCCTTCTTTCGGCTGTTACCGAGGCGTTTTTCTGTCGGAGGCTTCCTGCGGCGGCGTTTCGCGGATTCTTAAACGGATTTTCTCCGTTTTCTAACTGCCTTTTAACTATATCCTCAAAGACCGACTTTTTCATATAAACCTCGCCCCTTACCTCAATAAAGGGAATATCTCTTCTGAGCCTGAGCGGTATGCTCCTGACGGTTTTAAGATTTTCGGTTATATCCTCGCCAACGTTGCCGTCGCCTCTCGTTGATCCGCGTACAAAAACGCCGTTTTCATATTCAAGGCTTACTGAAAGGCCGTCAATTTTAGGCTCAACAACATATTTTGCCTGAGGAAAGCTCTCCCTTATGCGCTCGTCAAATTCATTTATCTCCTCAAACGAAAAAGCGTCCTGAAGGCTCTCCATTCTCACAGCGTGCTCCACCGGTGAAAACAGGCTCTGAGCAAATCCGCCAACTCGCTGTGTTGGCGAATCTGGTCTTACAAGCTGCGGATTTTCCTCCTCAAGCTTTTTAAGCTCCCTTTGGAGCATATCGTATTCATAGTCCGGTATATCGGACTGATTTTCAACATAATACTGATAGCTGTAATAATTGAGCTTTTCGCAAAGCTCGTCAATTCTTTTTTTAACGTCCATAATAACCTCTTTTTTGCTCCCTGCGTTCGCGGAGTTTTGCTCTATCCGTTCGCGGATTGCGGGATGGAGAATATTTATCCAACGCTTCCTGTTTTTTCGGAAAATGAAAAGCTGATATTTATTTTATCGCAGGTTATTTCTTTAATTTTTCCGTCTGAAGCGAAGGCGGCATTTACAGATGAGCCGAGAATTTCCCGCTCAGTTAAGTATTCGCCGTTTTCGTTTTTATTAAACTCGTTTTGCTCAAACAAAAACGCCTTTATGCTCTCGGCAAAAAGCTTTATAGGAGCGTTATCGGGAAGCGCATCCGGCAAAATCTCATCCTCGCTGCCTCCGATATCGGCAAAATAGCCCTCGGACGAAACCCGCAGAGTTAAATACGACAAGCTCTCGGGATAAGAAAAGCTGAAAATAATATCCTCATAGGAAAAAACTTTAACTGTTCCTCTTATCTCATAACCATCGTTCAATAAGATAAATCCCGCGTCTATATATCTTTCAGGCTCAAATCTCTGCGCGGTTTTTGCGCAGGAACACATACAAACTATTATTAAAAAAACGGAAATAAGTTTTGTTTTCAATTAAAACGCCCCCTCGGGGAATTTATATTCATCTGAAAAGTAATATATTTCATTTTACAATAATTGCTCCTTAAAATCAATAATTTTTGAAAAATCCCCCTTTTCGGGGAGAAACGAAGAT
>JAFLUL010000055.1 GCA_022508845.1 Oscillospiraceae bacterium
AAAAAGAACCAAAGCCAAAATACCCTTGGTATCATAACTTTGGTTCTTATTTGCTTACAAACGCATTATTTGACATAGGTTGCATCCGGTTTCATTTGGTTGCTTTTTTGGTTTTTGGATTGCACAAAAAGCGATGCAACCATAGCGAAAAACCGGAATTTATTACAGCAAGACAGCATCGCTAATTCAATTATATGTTTTCTTTATCTTTTATTCTTTTTGCTGTTTTAACTGTAATAAATATGTTTACAGCCGACAAAAATATCAGAGCAACTGAAGAAAGAATAAAAACTATAAATGTGTTAGAAATGGATTCTTCAAAATCTCCAAAGGTATCTATCGGGGAATAAGAGTTATAATTCTGCTGCACTAGTGTTGAAGATATGGAATTTACAGAGCTTAATTTATCGGAACAAATATAAATACCCTCAAGAGGAATAAGAGAACTGTATTCATCCAGTTCAAATTCGCTTTTAACTTCGGTTTCAAGCATTATTGAAACGATTTTATAAAATGACTCCATGGTAACAAAGCATATCGGATCTTCGCGCATACTCGGGGTCATATTTTCTTCTTCTATAACAGAAACAAGCGATTTTTTTGAAACCCCGTTTTTTGCCTCAAATATTAATTTTTCAAGCTTATCCGAAACAAAACCGTTATCAACAATTTTCGTTACGCTTATCTGAAACTCGGCTTTACTTTCTTCCGCATTATAAAAATATGCGGTATTATCCTGCATTGTATCCAATCCGAAAAAAGAACAGTATTCCTTTGGAAAGGCAAACAGATTCACGTGCTCATCATTCAAATAAATGCCTGAGCAAACACTGTATACGGGAATCACATTTATATTTCTGCCCGGAAATTTTCGGGCAATTATTTGATTTATTTTTTCTATGTCTGATGAATTAACACAGCGAAGATTATCGTTTTCAAAGCTGTAGTCAACATATACGGTGCGGCTTGCCATATTTTCAGCAGTATCTTTTTCATAACTAAAATAGTTTTTAGAATATATAAGACCTGCAACGCTTGTAAGGGTAATGGCAAAGGAAACAAATAAAACAACCAACACAAAAACAACTTTATAAGGTTCAACCATATGTTTAGGTTTGTTTATGTTATTGTTCAAGGCTTTGTTGATATTCTTTTTATATATTTGAAAATAGACAAATACGCCTAAACACAAAAACAGTACCACAGCAACGGTTACAATTATAAACAACGAAAAATACATATTTTTGCCTCCTTTAAAAATTAAAAGTTTCCTTAAAAGAATGATAGTAGGTTCGCGTCACATCAACACGTGTATTATCGCATAGAGTTAAAACAAATTTCATTGAAAGAGTGGGCGTTATTTTTTTTATTTTATTTTTTGAAACAATAACGCTGTTGCTTATACGCAGGAACTCGGTTTTGTCAAGCTGCTCTAAAATCTTGTAAAGTCTTTCATTTGAATAATACACATTCTCTTTTGTATGCACATCTATCAAGTGACCGAAAGATTCAATAAAAACAATGCTGTCACAGGGTACTACAATTCGCTCATTTGTGATTTTATCCTTTACAAGCAGCTTTTCGGCAAAAACGTTCACTCTGCTTAAAACAAATTCGGCAGAATCATCGGTTTCAATTCCGTGTTCATGTAATTCTTTTTCAACATTTTTGCGCTCATCATCATTTAATTTCAGTTTGATTTTCAATAAGAACACCTCCCTCTGATGTTGTTGTAATTATATCTTGTGAAACAGAAACACTCAATAGTATTTGAATACTTTGCATATATGCACTCATACATTGCAAAAAACAAACCGAGTAAACAACGAAATTGATCCATACTTACATCAAGAACGGGTTGCCTTTTTACACGCTGAAACTACTTTTTTACAATGAAACTTTTATAGACACAATGCAACTTATCTTTTCTGCCGGAAAACCGAAAACTTTTATACTATGGGGATTTTTGCATAAAGAAAAAGAAAAAGAACCAAAGCCTAAATACCGTTGGTATCATAACTTTAGTTCTTATTTGGCAGCGAACGCAATTTTTGATACGGGTTGCAGGTTGTTGCATTTTCTGACTGTCACGAACAATTTAAATTTATCATTCGTTAGCCATAAATTTCACGTACTCAAAAAAATCTTTAAATTCAGGGTATAAAACGCCTGAATCTTCTTCAGGAGATCTCCACACCTGACCTCTTGCATCTCCTGTAAAAATCAACTTTCTTGTATCCTTCATATCAAAGCATCCATTGAAGTAAGCATTATCTTGATAATCATTAAATGGGTTATCGTTATAGAGAGTATCAATACATTCCATATAATGCTTGCATTCTTTGCATCCATTTTCCAACTCAACTGGATCAAAGCAATCTTCGTATTGCGGGAATGCATTATCGTATCTTGGGTAAGGTTTTTCTTCTATATTATAGTACATATTCATTCCTTCCAAAAAGAGGAATCTATATGAAATTCTCTTTGATTTAAACTTATGCACTGGTCGTCTTATACCACGAATAATATTTCCGCTATTTAGTTTTATGCCATTACCAATATAAAGCAAAAAATCACGATATTGTTCCGGTATCTTAACACCATTATTTTCTTCGATACAATGTATTTCGTCTTTTGTCAAACAACTGTCTAGTATTTCATAAGACAATTCATTGAAGAAGGCTTTGATATTTTCATTAACAAACATTGATTTGACCTTTCCACTTGTGTGAATTCCAATTTATCAAACAGATTATAACACATAATTGTGAAATTTTCTACCCTGCATAAGTGGTAGTAAGGGCTGTTTTTCACGCTGAAACTATTCTTTTGCCACACTGAAACTTTTCTTGGCACAATGAAACTAATCTCCCCACAATGAAACTTTTCTAAAAAGAATAATTTCATTGTGGGGCTCTGTCTGAAATGCGGTATATTTTTGACCGTTCATACAGCACTTTTGATTGCCCGGCAACAGAACAATGAAACTTACCTTTTCTGCTTGAAAGCTGAAAATCCCTGTTCTGTGGGGATTTTTACATAAAGAAAAAGAACCAAAGCCAAAATACCGGTGGTATCATAACTTTAGTTCTTATTTGGTGCGGATGACGGGAGTCGAACCCACATGAACTTGCATTCACTGGCACCTGAAGCCAGCGCGTCTGCCAATTCCGCCACATCCGCTTACAACAGAAAATAGTTTATCACGGAAACGGCGAAAAGTCAATAATTATTTTTTAAAAGATATTTTTATATAAATAGGGCTGAGTTTACAGCGTCATAGCGGCGTTAAACGCACTGTGACAGGCGGAGGCTATTGTTCCGCCTTTTTCGGCGTCGCCCACGGCGAGAACGCGCAGATTCTTGGCCTTTAACTCAACAAACAGACCTCTTTCAGGGCGAACTCCCATAGCAAGAACAACACAGTCGGCTGAAACAGGCTTTTCTTGGCCTGTTTTAACGTTTTTAAGAACAATGCCGCCGCTGTTTATCTCCGTTAAAGAGTGGGATAAAATAAACTCGGTTCCGCAGGGCTTTATGCGGCTCAGAGAGTCGTCAACAAACTGGAACCACGCTCCGGGAGCGATCTCAGCAGCAGCGTCAACAACTGTGACGGTGTTACCAAAGTCATTCAAAGTTTCTGTTGTTTCAAGCCCCGTAAGTCCGCTGCCGATAACAACAACTTTTTTATTTTCTATTTTCACCTTGCCGTTTAAGATATCCGGAGCGGTGAAAACATTATCGTTATCAATACCGCGAATTGAGCGGGGCCTGATGGGCGAGCCGCCTGTTGCCAGAATAACGGCGTAAGGGTTCATAGCACTAACATTTTCAGCGGTTGCGGTAAAACCGGTTTTTATTTCAACTCCGAGCTGTTTTGCCTCGTGAAGCAGATCCTCAATACACCAATAGAGCTTTTCTTTGAGATTGCCCGCAGAGGCGGTTTTTACCTGACCGCCGGCCTTTTCGTGCTTTTCGAGCACGGTTACATTAAATCCCCTGCGCTGAAGGGTTACTGCGGCGGTGAGCCCCGCGGGGCCTGCACCGATAACAACTATTTTTTTGCCGCTGCCGGTGTTTTTAACGTTATAGTATTCCTTTTCTATACCAACGGACATATTCAGAGCGCACTCGCCGGGCTTTCCCACTTCGGCGTTCTCGATAAACGATTTTATGCAGTTAAGGCAGCCTATGCAGCGGCGGATATCCTCTGCTCTCCCCTCCTGAGCCTTTTTTGCCCAATGAGGGTCGCAGATAAAGTTTCGGGCGGAGCCCACAAAATCCTGATAACCTTCCTTTAACTGACGCTCGGCCTGTTCGGGTGAGCGGATGAGGTTTGCGGCAATTACGGGTATCTTTACGGTGTTTTTGATCTCTTTGGCAAGATATGCGCGCCAGCCCGGTTCAAACGTGGTTGGCTCAAGCCAATAATTATATGTATCATAGCACGCGCAGGATACGTCAATTGCATCAACGCCGAGTTCTTCAAGACGTTTTGCCATTTTTTTGCCCTCAGAGAGATCATAACCCTTGCCGGGAAGACCTATTCTATCATACATTTCATCGGCGGAAAGTCTTACAATAAGGGGATAATCACTGCCGCAGCGGGATTTTATTCCCAAAATTATCTCAGTTATAAAGCGCATTCGGTTATCAAAGCTGCCGCCGTATTCATCGGTACGCTTATTTGTGTTCGGGCTTAAAAACTGCTGAAGGATATAGCCGTGGGTGGAGTGGAGCTCAACAGCGTCAACTCCCGCCTTTTTGCAGCGTTCGGCAGCGTCAATAAAGTCGTTTACAAGATTATGAATTTCGCGCTTGCTCATAGCGTGAACCCTCGTTGCGCCGTGCGCGCTCAGTTCACATTTTGAGGGGGCCTGAAGCGAAAAGCAGAGCTTTTTTTGCTCCATAGCAAGAAGCAATGGCGTTGCCTTAAAAAGAACGTTCGGCAGCTTTGGTATTTTTTCTGCTATAGGAGTTATAAGCGGCAGTGAATTTATTGCGCTGGCATAGCCCTGACGTCCGGGGTGATGAAGCTGAACGGCAAATTTTGCCCCGTGGCGGTGAATGCGCCGAACAAGCTCGCGCATAGGCTCAATATGCCTGTCGCTGCTCATAGAAAGCTGGGTAAAGGTTGACGCCGCGCCCATATCGTTAACCCGGGTTATGCCGGGCATAATAAGCCCCACTCCGCCCTTTGCGCGCTCTTCATAATAGTCCATAAGCCGCTCGGTCGGGCAACCGTTTATCTGTCCGAGGCTAAATTCGGCTGCGTTCATAACTATCCTGTTTTTTATTTCAAGAGAGCCTATTTTCATAGGAGAAAAAAGCATTTCGTAACTCATTTTTTACTCCCCTTTTATGTTTTTAATTTTTTCCTTAAATCTTTTAAGCTTATCGGTTTCAAGCTTCCAATAAACCGTTCTCACAGGCGGGCAAACGCCCATAAGCACCTTTGCGAATGAAAACAGATTGCTCGGCGAAACCGCCTTTTTGCCGCTTTCCAGAGCGGCAACCATTTTTCTTGCAACTACCTGAGGCTGCTGCACAGGGAAAGGCTTTTCAAAGGGAATTTCGTTTGCAACTTTAAAGAAGTTTGTTTCGGTTGCTATGGGATAAAGGGAAATAAGCCGCAAATTCTTGGGCTTTTCAAGCTGCATTGCCTGCTGGAAGCCGTGGAGAGCAAATTTTGAAGCGCTGTAAACCGCGTAGCCGGGCATTGCCATCTGGCCTATTGCGCTTACCGTGTAGGCAAGGGTGCCTTCGCGCCCGTTAAGGTGATTAAGATATTTTCCGTATGTATACATAGGTGAAATTGAGTTTGTTTCAAACATTTTAAGAATTCTGTCCCAATTTGCGTAGTTATACTCTTCATAATACGGAAATCCCGCGTTTGCATAGAATATATCAATTTTTGCTCCGCCGAAGACCTCGTCGGCCTTGCTAAAGATACCGTCAACCCCTTCTGCGCTGCTCACGTCAGCATTAAAGGGAATAACATTTTCGGCATAGCCCGAAAGAATTTCCTCAGCGTGGCGGGAAACTGCAAGAATTTTGTTTGACTTTTCGGCGGCTATCAGCTTTAATACCTCAAAGCCTATTCCGCTGG
This sequence comes from Oscillospiraceae bacterium, assembly GCA_022508845.1. Lineage (GTDB taxonomy): Bacteria > Bacillota > Clostridia > Oscillospirales > Acutalibacteraceae > RUG806. Next base: position 6,110 of record JAFLUL010000055.1, read on the forward strand.
AAGCTCCTGTTAGAACAATTTTTTTGTTGTTTATCATTGTGTTCTCCTCCTTAAATACGGGTTATTTCATTACCGTCTTTCGAAATTTTAAGACAGACGGTTTCACTTCCGAAACTAAACTTCATTTTGCCCTTGTTTTCGAGGAAGGGGGGGGGCAATACGCTTTTTCAGCCTCGGATCAGCAAGATTTTCGCATATTATCCGGCTGTCATTGCCGTCTTAAATTCTCGGAAAACTCCCGCCGCAACGGCAAACCGGACGTTTGAACTGCTCTCCCTTTGCGATATAAATTCGGGATTATGCCGTTTCGGGCGAAGGTGTTAAAACCGATATTAAGTTTTTTGTTACCCATATCTATCCTTTTTAACAGTTTATTCCTAAGTATTATATAACATATAAGCATGAAAAAGCAATCATCGTATACAACAAAAATACGCCGGATTTTTCATTTAAAAAGACCTCGGCTCTGATGCCGAGGTCCGTACTTATTATTTAATAACTGCTTTTTTGAAGCTCTTTTTGCCCTTCTTGAGAAGAACTCCCTCTTTCAGCTCAGCTTCGGTGAAGCTCTTTTTGAGGTCTGAAATTTTTTCGCTGTTTGCGGAAACTCCGCCCTGCTCCACAGCTCTGCGCGCTTCCGAGCGGGACGATGCAAGCTCGGTTTTAACAAGAAGCGAGAGGATGTCGATAACACCGTCGGTAAGATCGTCCGCCGTTAAAACTGCCTCGGGGGCGTCGGTTCCGCCGGAAACAAACAGGTTTTTGGCTGCCGACTGAGCCTTTGAAGCCTCTTCTTCGCCGTGGACAAGCTTTGTTAATTCAAAGGCGAGAATTTCCTTTGCCTTATTGAGATCGCTGCCCTCCCATGAGTCCATTTTATCAATTTCCTCAACAGGGATGAAGGTGAGCATACGGATGCATTTGAGCACGTCCGCATCGGCAACGTTTCTCCAATACTGATAAAAATCAAAGGGACTGGTTTTATTGGGATCAAGCCAAACAGCATTTCCTGCGGTTTTGCCCATCTTTTTGCCCTGAGAATCTGTGAGCAGAGTTATTGTCATCGCGTGGGCGTCCTTGCCGAGCTTTTTGCGGATAAGCTCTGTTCCTCCGAGCATATTGGACCACTGGTCATCGCCGCCGAACTGCATATTGCAGTCATAGTTCTTAAACAGATGATAAAAATCATAGCTCTGCATTATCATATAGTTGAACTCAAAAAAGCTGAGACCTTTTTCCATACGCTGCTTATAGCATTCGGCACGAAGCATATTGTTAACGGAAAAGCAGGTGCCTACTTCCCTTAACAGTTCAACATAATTGAGGTCAAGAAGCCAATCGGCATTATTAACAAGCTGTGCTTTGCCGGGGCCGAATTCAATAAATTTTTCCATCTGACGCTTAAAGCACTCGGCATTGTGGTCAATATCGGCTCGGGTGAGCATTTTTCGCATATCGGTTCTTCCGCTGGGGTCGCCTATCATAGTTGTTCCGCCGCCTATGAGGGCAATAGGCTTATTTCCCGCCATCTGAAGGCGCTTCATGAGAGTTAAAGCCATAAAATGACCCGCTGTGAGAGAGTCTGCGGTGCAGTCAAAGCCTATGTAAAACGTTGCTTTACCGTCGTTTACAAGGCGGCTTATCTCCTCCTCGTTTGTTGTTTGAGCGATGAGATTTCTTCTTTTCAGTTCTTCATAGATTTTCATTTTTCTTTTCTCCGTAACTTTATGCCATAACAAGATGTGCGAAGGCAACGTCAAAAACCGCAACGACCGCCGCAAAAGCTATAAGGCACATAATTATTATAACTGTTTTTTTATTATAAGATTTATATTTTCCGTCGGTAACTCTGAAAAAGATTCCCCAGGCAAGAACGAGAACCATGAGGAAATATGCGCTTATCTTCAGAACTGTCAGCGCAGGAGAGGAGAACACCGCGGTATAGTTTAGCTGCCCCTGAATTGCCATGGCGTTTGCCGCGTTAGTAAAGAGAATGTCTCTTATAACGGCAGTAACGATATAGAGGATATTCCAGGCAATAAGAGCTATGCCTGTTATGAGGCTGAACACCGAAAAAGCAGCGCTCTCAGAAAAAACGCGGGCAAACCGCGACAACTGTTTTTTTCCCTCAGGCAGATCTTCATTTTCCTCAGGCGCAAACCCGGCTTCGGACGATACCGGAATTAAAAGCTCAGCGCGGGAAAGCTTTTTTGTAACTTCAGACTTTTTCGGTTCTTTAACCGATGGCCCTTTTTCGGAAAAACTATTCACACTGGCCTCAGGAACGGACTTTTCGGTTTTTTCGGTTTCAAGGCTTTTTATGAGAGCGGAGGATGAGGCCTTTTTGTTTTTTATCTCCTCGCGTCTGCGGGAGGCGCGCTCGCTGAGCTGAGCCTGCTTTTCAGCCATTCTCATCTCTTCCTCTTCTATCTGTTCAATTGTTCTTTCGCTCTGAGGGGAGGCGGCATATTCCTTTATAAAGGCGTTTTCTTTGCCTCCGCTGAATGATATACCTTCGTTTTCGGATAAGTTGGCGTTATTTTCCGAAAAAGGAACAATGCTTTCGTCCATTTGTTTTCCTGCTTTCCTTTTTAATTAAAAATTAAACACAGCCCCTGCGCCGTAGGTTAAAACAGACATTATTATATCAGCGATAAAAACGCCCAGGGCAATAATGGGAAGAGCCTTTTTGAAATCAATATCAAGCAGCGCCGCAAAGAGCGAGCCTGTCCACCCGCCGGTTCCCGGAAGAGGAATGGCAACAAAGAGCAACAGTCCCCACTGCTTATAGCGCATGACCTTTTCTTTGTTTTTAGCGGTTTTACCCTCAAGAAGCTCAATAAAACCTTTGAGGATATTATGTTTTTTCATAAAACCGAAAATCTTTTTTATAAAAAGGATAATAAACGGCAGCGGCAGCATATTTCCCAGATAGCAAAGAATAAAAGCCTGAATAAAGGGAATATTAAATCCCTTTGCTATTATCATTCCGCCTCTGCATTCGATAACCGGAAGCATAGAAGCGAGAAAGGCAATAAGCCCTCCGCCAACACCTTCGCTGAAAAGCTCCTTAAACCACAAGGCGAATTCCTGAGTCATAATAATCGCTCCTATTTATTTAAATATTGTGCTGGGCCATATAATCCCCGGCTGCGATGAGAATATCCTTGTCGTTATCAAACCTGAGGGTTGCGAGAGCCTCGGGATATCTGAGCCAAATATAATCCTCAATTTCTTCCTGCTGGATAACGGTTTGAGTGTCGTCGGTTGAAGCAAGGAAAACATCAACCCGTTTTTCTATCTTTGAACCTATTTTATACTGCGATTCATAGCTGAAATTTTCATAAATCTCAATATGAACCCCGGTTTCCTCAAGAACCTCGCGCACAGCAGTCTGCTCGCGGGTTTCTCCCTTTTCCATATGTCCCTTGGGGAATCCCCAGTTGTTTGACCGCTTGTTTTTTATCAGCAAAAAGCGGTATTCATCGTTTATTTTTCTGAAAACCACCGCGCCGCAGGAATGTTCATACAAACAATCGAGAGTATAGCTCTCGCGCGGTTCGGCAAACTCAAGAACGTCTCTGATTTCATAATCGATACGCCGCATATTTTTCGGCGCAACAACAACAAGCATTTTTCCGCTTGACTTTCGGCGCAGAACGGCAATTATTTTCCCCTCAAAAACCCTCACGGGGTGATTTACTCCCAGAATATAAGCACCAAGAACGTAATTTTTCTTTTCCCCTGATATATCGGCAATGCCGAAATTTATTATATACCTCACTTTGGTTTTATCGTCGAAATAATTGCACGGTTTAGTCACCTTGACTTTCACCATTTTTCCTAACATAATTTACTCCGCAAAATTTCGTAATATGCCATATTATAATAAATCAGTCGCTTAATTTCAAGTTTTTTTTAATATTTTTCAATATAATGCAAAAACAGAAAATTTTTTATAAAAAACAGTTGTAAAAATTTTTGAAATATTATAGAATAAAATCCAATATGGAAAGGCGCGTTCTCAGTTTATGGCAAAAGAGATTTATTTCAGCGATCATCAAAACGACGGCTCTCAGTTTGACACTGAGGCTTTTAAAAAACGCTTCAACGAGATAAAATCACAAAACGAAAACGGCACAAAATCTGCAAACGATTCCCTGGGCTTCAGCGGCACTCCCGAAAAAAAGCCTGCAGGTCCTCAGAACAGCAGCGCCGGAGCGGGCAAGAAAAAGCCGAAGAAGAAAAAAAAGGTGCTTTTGGCAGTTACAGCGGTTTTACTCGGGATTGTACTTCTTATAACCGGCTCCTTAGCGGGTGCGGCAGCGTATATTACATCCGGCTATGAACCGGGAGAGCTGAAAGAAAACGCGTATATAAGCGAAAGCTCTCTTATGAGCAGCGCGGGTGTTACAAACATTCTGCTTATGGGCATCGACACAAAGGACGTAAGCGCTATGACCCGCTCGGACTCAATGATACTGCTGAGCATAGACAACCTTCACGGTACGGTTAAACTAACCTCATTTATGAGAGATATGTATGTTACCGTTCCGGGACACGGCGACACAAAGCTTACTCACGCCTGCGCCTATGAAGGTCCTCAGCTCACGGTTGACACAATAGAGATGAATTTCGGAATAAAGATAGATGCTTATATTAAAATAGGTTACAGCATATTTGTTGAACTGGTAAACGGAATAGGCGGTATAACCGTTGCCGAGATAGACGCAACCGAATCAAAGGCTCTTGCAAGAGAGGGCGTTAATATTGAACCGGGAACAAATATCCACCTGAACGGCAGCCAGGCTCTGCACTACTGCCGCATAAGAAAGGGCCAGAGCGATTTCCAGCGCACAGAGCGCCAGAGAGAGGCAATAACCCTGATAATCAAAAAGGCGATAAAAACAAACCCCGTTAAGCTTATGAAGCTTGCAAAATCAATTGTTCCTCAGGTTGAATCAAGCCTGAGCAAAGCAGATATAATGGAGCTTGCGATTAAAACACTCCCCTGTGTTTTCGGTGAAATAACCCAGCTTCAGATCCCTGCGGACGGAACCTGGAGCTCCGGCTCAAGAGACGGCATGTCGGTTCTGCTTATTGATAAAGACAAAAATAAATCCGCGCTGAAAGAATTTATCTATTAAAACCCTGGAGGTACTTATGAAATACGCAAAAATGACTCTCTGCTCCGAATACAAGACGGGCAAAATCGACGAGAGAATCTATGGCTCATTTATTGAGCACCTCGGCAGAGCCGTTTACGGCGGCATATATGAGCCGGGACATCCGGCTGCCGACAAAGACGGCTTTCGTACAGACGTTTCTGCCCTGATAAAGGAGCTGAACGTTCCGCTGGTCAGATATCCCGGCGGCAACTTTGTTTCCGGCTACAACTGGGAGGACGGAATAGGTCCTGTCAATTTAAGACCCAGAAAACTGGAGCTTGCCTGGGGAACCACCGAGCCAAACACCTTCGGCACCGATGAATTTATGAAATGGTGCAAAGCTGTTGGAACAGAGCCGATGATGGCGGTTAATCTCGGAACAAGAGGGCCGGACGAAGCAAGAAATCTGCTTGAATACTGCAATCATCCCGGCGGAACCTATTGGAGCGACCTCAGGAAGAAAAACGGCGTTGCTTCACCCTACGGCATTAAGCTCTGGTGTCTCGGCAACGAGATGGACGGCCCCTGGCAGATGTGCCATAAAGAAGCCGCCGAATACGGCAGAACGGCTCTTGAAACCGCAAAGCTGATGAAATGGACAGATCCGTCGATCGAAACCGTACTGTGCGGTTCTTCTTCCTATTCGATGAAAACGTTCGGCGAATGGGAAACAACGTCTCTTGACATAGCCTACGACAGCGTTGACTATGTTTCTATGCATCAGTATCATTCAAATAATGACAACTATCTTGAAAACTTCCTTGCAAAGGGCGTTGAAACCGAGAATTTCATTAAGAGCGTTGTTTCGGCTCTCGACTATGTTCAGGGCAAGCGCCATTCAAAAAAGCAGATAAACATATCCTTTGACGAATGGAACGTATGGTATCATTCCAATGGCGCCAAATTTGAAAAATGGAGCGAGGCTCCCCATATATTAGAGGACGTTTACAATTTTGCGGACGCCCTTGTTGTCGGTACAATGATGAACGCTATAATCCGCCACGCCGACAGAGTTAAAATTGCCTGCCTTGCGCAGCTTGTTAACGTTATAGCCCCAATTATGACCGAAAACGGAGGAAAGGCCTGGAAGCAGACAATATTCTATCCGTTCTTCTTTGCTTCAAACTACGCCAGAGGCTACTCTCTTCAGGCAATTACCGAAACTTCAAAATACGATACCCGCTGGTATACCGACGTTCCGGACGTTGACACAAGCGCGGTTCTTTCCGAGGACGGAAACGAGCTTGTTATATTTGCGGTCAACCGCGATGTTAAGGACAGCATAACGCTTGAAACAAAGCTGCTCGATTTTGAGGGATTTAAGCCCGTTCGCCACGTTGCCCTTGAGGGCTGCGATCCCGAGGATATAAACACCGCAGACGAAGAAAAGGTTCGCCCAACCGAAAAAACCGCCGGCGATGTTGACGGCAAAATTCTTAAAACTAAACTCGAGCCTATGTCCTGGAATATGATAGTTTTAAAAAAATAATATAGTCTAAAAGGAGGAAATGCAAATGTCCGCTATCTATAATTTTTATTGCAGGGCTTTTCAGAAGGTTATGAAGCTGAGCACAGGCCTTCTCGACTGGTCGGAGCCCGAAATAATCAGCGGCGCTGGGAGCATAAAACGGCTGCCCGAAAATATCAAGGCAAAGGGTGTAACAACTGTTCTTGTTGTTACCGATAAGGGTCTTATGGGACTTCATCTGCTCGACGGTCTTTTTGAGGCTCTTTCAAAAGCCGGAATAAACTACACGGTTTTTGACGGCGTTCAGCCTAATCCCACAATTGACAATATTGAGCAGGCCCTCGCCATGTATAAAGCGGCAGAGTGCAACGGAATAGTAGCATTCGGCGGCGGCTCTCCTATGGACTGCGCAAAGGCCTGCGGAGCGAGAGTAGTTCGCCCCAATAAGAGCGTTCCTCAGCTCAGAGGTCTTTTAAAGGTAATAAAAAAACTGCCTCCCCTCTTCGCCATTCCAACAACAGCCGGAACCGGCAGTGAAACAACGGTTGCAGCGGTTGTTTCCGACCCGAAAACTCATGAAAAATACCCCATAAACGACCCGCGCCTTCGTCCTATGGTTGCGGTTCTTGACCCCGAGCTTACGGTTGGTCTTCCGCCCCACATCACCTCAACAACAGGTATGGACGCGCTCACTCACGCGGTTGAGGCCTATATAGGCGGCTCAAACACAAAGGGAACAAAAGCAGCGGCCGAAAAGGCAACAAAACTGATTTTTGATAACCTCCATGAAGCCTATGAAAACGGAAAAAACATTGAGGCAAGAGAAAATATGCTCATAGCATCCTATAACGCCGGGCTTGCCTTTACAAGAGCATATGTTGGCTATGTTCATTCAATTGCCCACAACCTCGGAGGTATGTACGGCACTCCCCACGGGCTTGCAAACGCTGTAATACTGCCTCATGTTCTTGAATATTACGGAAAAAGCGCACATAAGCCTCTTGCAAAGCTCGCCGATGTTGCAGGACTTAACACAAGCGGTCTTAACGACGAACAGAAGGCAAATCTCTTTATAGCAAAGATAAAGGAATTCAATGCAAAAATGAATATTCCCGAAAAATTTGACTTCATAAAAGAAGAGGATATCCCCATCATAGCAAAGCGCGCTCTTAAAGAGGCCAATCCGCTCTATCCGGTTCCAAAGATTATGAATCTTGAGGAATGCAAGAGCTTTATCAGAACAAAACTTATGTAATAAAAAACACCGAGAGCTCACAACCCGCAAACCGCGGACGGGAGCTCTCGTTTTTTTTATAAATATATCTTTTCGTCAGCGCTCTCTAAAGAATGTGATCAGCAGACTAACCGTCCAATAGTTCCAGAATGTCACGGTTACTACTTCCCAGCCTTCTTCAGCCATATCGTTCATAACCTTTTCGGCTTGATTTTTCTCGGTTTGAATCATTTTGTATTCTTTCAAAGCGTATTTCTCCTTTTTGGATGCTCAGTGTGTTTTACGGAAGCTTTTTTCCGCAGCTTGCGCAGTATTCAAATTCATTTGAGGCGGCGGCGCCGCAATATGGACAATATTTACCGTATGATGTTCTTTCATCCCGTGCACTTTGAGGATTTCCGAAACGCTCATTCAGAGGGTCCGGCTCTTCGTTCCCGTCCATAATATCGTAAACAGAGTAGCGATTTTTTCCGGCTGCGTTTTTGAAGCTGAAAACCGTTATAACTATCGCTATGCATATCCAGAGAACTCCGAACAGAGCAACAACTCCGCTTGACTGAGCCGCCATTACCGTCCAAAGGATGCCGAAGCCGATCATAAAAATTCCGACAACTCCGCTCATCATCGATGGGCCTCTTCCGGGTTTAATGCTCCTCATTTATTTTGCCTCCTATCTGCAAAATATATATAACCGTTTTTATTCGGTTTCAGGCTGATACGATGGCAGCATAAGCATAACGTCCTGTCCTGCAACAGTTGCGGGCAGCTCGCCGTTCCATTTTTCAATATACATCTGCTGTAAAATTTTATCGGTGAGCGATTCCTCAAGAAGCCTGTTTGCCTCAGCTTCAGCCTGAGCTTCAATTATGCGTGCGTCCGCGTCCGCCTGAGCCTTTGCAACCTTGGTTTGGTTTTCATATTCCGCCTGAAGCTGCTTTTGCTCTGCTATCATTTTATCTTCAACGGCGTTTTCAAACGCATCCGAAAAGTTTATGTTTGTTATAACAACGGTTGTAACGTCAACATAATAATTGTCGTCTATTGCGTCCTTTATGGCCTTTTCAACGGCGGGCGACATAGACGCGCGGTTTGCGATTATATCCATAGCCTTGTGGGACGAGAGAACCGCTTTTGCTTTTTCGGTGGATATAGATTTTATTCTGTTTTCAAGCAGCTCAAGAGAGCCGTACTGAGCTGCAATTTCAATAACCCTTTCGCTCATTATCTGATACTGAATAGTCATCTGAACGTCCATAGTCTGCGCGTCGGAAGAATAAGTGTTTGTTGCTATATCAACATTCTGCACCTTTGCGTCATAAATCTGATATTCGTTTGTGAGCCAGAAATCAAAATGAGTTCCGGCGGTCCTAACATTTTTTGCGGCGCCGAGATGCTTAACAACTGCAACCTCTCCCGTGTCAACCGTGTGGATGCTCATAGGGACAAGCGCAAAGAGCAGCGCGCTTACTATTATAACTGCAATTCCAATCTTGCCGGAAAATGTGT
>JAFLUL010000056.1 GCA_022508845.1 Oscillospiraceae bacterium
AGGTTCTCGCGCAAAAGCAAGAGAATATGGACGGCGATATCAAAGAGATAAAAGCCGACGTTAAATCCCTCACCGAAAAACCTGCAAAACGCTGGGACGGGGTTGTTGATAAAGTTATCGGCGTTATCATCGGCGCAGTAGTTGGATATATTCTTATGAAGGTAGGCCTTGCCTGATTTTTCACTGCTAAAAATCAATTATGGATCAAGTAAAAAAATCCACCTGTCTCAAATGAGGCAGGTGGATTATATCTTTTTGCAATAAAGACCGCCGTACTGCGTTATTATTACTTTTGCAAGCTTAGGATTTGGATTTTTTATTTTTACAGGGTATTGCAGTTTCTTTTCATATGTCCACATAGTTTAGTCTCCTTCAATATCCCACGGCCAGGGATTTTTGAGCCAATCAACGCCCTCTCCGACATTTGCAGTGAGGGGGCCATATTTTTCCTCAAATTCATCGCGCAGCTTTAAAAGTTTTATTTCATACTGCTCGTGCAGCGCAATTGCTTCCATATCGGTGGGGTGAGTGTTTAGGTATAAATGCAGTTCCCAAAGTGCGAACTGCACCTGTGATAAGCATCTTAAGAGTTTTTCTCTGTTTGTCATTTCAGCGCACCTCTTAAAAACGGTTTGTTAAGGGTGGTGAATAAGGTGCCGTTTTTTAATGCGGTTTCATCATCATACCTTGAAGTGTCAAGCTGAAAAGGCACATATGCCATAGTAACGGCGGCGTCTGCAGGGAGAGCCGTTATTCCGTCAAAAAAAGAGCCGGATAGAATGTTGTTCTTTCCGGCAGTATTTGCTGTCATTGATGTTTCCTCCCGGAATGTATTTGAGATGAAGTCATCTCCGTACATACTATTCCCGTCTGAATTTTTTGTGATTGCGCTATGCGCTGTTTCAGAGAAATATTCATAGATTTTTTTAATAGAAATAATTATTGTTGAGAATATAAAAAAAGAAGAGCTGTTACGGCTCTTCTCAAATTTATTTAGGAATAGATTGGTTTAGTTGTTTTTAACTGTTTCTGTAAGTGCGGCTGCAATTCCTACAGCGCCCTGGATATCCGAGGGGATAATAAGCTTTGTTGCTTTGCCGTCGGCTGCTTTTTCAAAGGCCTCAAGGCTTCTCATTTTAAGCATACCTTCGCCGGGGTTTGCTTCATTTATAAGCTCAATGCCTTTTGCCTTTGCTTGTTGGATGGCAAGAATAGCCTGAGCTTCACCCTCGCTCTCTCTGATTTTTGCCTCTTTAACAGCTTCAGCTCTGAGAATGGCGGACTGCTTGTCAGCTTCTGCTGCAAGAATTTTTGCCTCTTTTTCGCCTTCGGCAACAAGCACTGCGGAAGCCTTTTCACCTTCGGCTCTGAGAATGGCCTCTCTGCGTTCGCGCTCTGCTTTCATCTGCTTTTCCATGGCGTCTTGAATTTCTCTGGGCGGGAAAATATTTTTGAGCTCAACGCGGTTTACCTTGATGCCCCAGGGGTCGGTGGCTTCGTCAAGAATAACTCTTATCTTTGCGTTTATTGTGTCGCGGGAGGTGAGGGTATGGTCAAGCTCAAGCTCACCTATGATATTACGAAGAGTTGTTGCGGTGAGGTTTTCAATTGCTGAAATAGGGGATTCAACGCCATAGGTATAGAGCTTTGGGTCGGTTATCTGGAAGAAGACAACGGTGTCTATCTGCATGGTTACGTTGTCTTTTGTTATAACCGGCTGAGGAGGGAAGTCCGCAACCTGTTCTTTAAGGGATACTATTTTTGCAATTCTTTCAATAACCGGGATTTTAACGTGAAAACCCGTTTGCCAGGTTTCGGAGTATGCTCCGAGGCGCTCAATTACATACGCTCTTGATTGAGGTACAATTTTGATGTTGGCGATTATTACCACCAAAAGCAGAACAACGATTACAATTAACGCGATAATTCCGGGACCCATAGTTTTTTCCTCCGTTTTTCTTTATTTTTGTTTTACGATGAGCTTTACGCCCTCAATTTTTTGCACCGTAACCTCAACTCCGCTTGGAATGGAAGAACCGTCCTCGCTTCTCGCTGTCCAAACCGTTCCCTTTAGATTAACCTCTCCGGTTCCGCGGATATTATTTATTTCAGCTACAGTGACGCCCGTTTCACCTATGTTTCTGTCGGCATTTGTTGGCTCAATGCGTTTGTTAATAATTTTTTTAACAAACGGCCGCGTTGCCATAAGAGATATAAGCGATACTGCAACAAATACGATAACCTGAACGGTAACGCTTTTAACTCCGCAGGCAGCTACAATGAGCGAAACAACGCTTCCCAGCGCAAACCACACGGTTGCGAGCTGCGCCGTTGCAGCTTCAATTACGGCAAAAACAATGGTGAGGCCGAGCCAGATGAAGATCATAGTGTTTTCTGACATCTTTATCACCTCGGTAAAAAGTTTATCACAATCAGATATAAATTGCAAGTTACAGATGCGTAAATCAAATGGTTACTGTTTACACGGTTAAATGGTAACGGATACTAATTAAAAGAACGAAAAGTTTTCAAATAATTCGCTTCCGTCGATAATCATTTCATTATTATCAAAAAACTCTTGTTTGAATTCCAATGCCTTTTCTTTTAGTTCTATTGTTTTTCCACAAGCACATGATAATGAAAAGAAGAATTTGTTGTACCGTTTCTTTCACAAAAATCTTCAATATGTGTAATTGAAATAATTTTGAAATTTGCAAATAATTCTTTTACCGGATCATAGTTTATAGCTGTTCCGTCAGTTTCTTTCTATTGCATTAAAATATTTCTCGGCATAATAAAGGAAAGCTGAAAAGTCCTATTCTATGGGGGGGGCATTTTTGCATAAAAAAAGAACCAAAGTTGCAATACCTTTGGTATGTTCTCTTATTTGCTTTTCTTTATCCTCTCTCTAATCCGTTTTTCCGAATTATATCCAAAACATCCGCCGGAATTCCTGCATGATACAGCTTCAAGTATTCCTCTGAAACAGTGGAGTTAAAAATCAGCAAATCATCTGTATTAACAGTAACTTTCACGCCGTAATCGAACAGCGTACGGATGGGATGGCTCTCGTAGCAATCGCATACTTTCAGCATGTAATTGCTTGTGGGACAGACATTCAGCTGAACACTATTATCTGCAAGCCAGCGCATGATTCTCGGTGATTTTGCCGCTAACACGCCGTGCTGAATTTGGTCGAGTTCCAATTCATTCCCGTAGCGGTAAACATCCTCTGCCTCTCCGAATTCTCCTATGTGAGCTTTCAGAATCAAACCGCAGTCTTTTGCTTTGTGACAAATGCATTTCATTTCATGCATGGAATATGTATTCATATAATTCATAATATCAATTCCATTAAACCAGCCAAAAGAGAATATCTCATCCAGAGAACGCAACTCAGCTGTTGTATAGCCAAGTGCTAAATCGGGACAAAACATCGTTTTAGGAGCAAAAGTTTTATGCAGCATGTCTATATTCGAAACGAATGAGCGCATACCGCCCAACGATTCGATTTCATCTATGCCGAAGCTCAAGGCAAGAACCGTAATATTGTCAGTGGCTGCCTGAACAAATGCGGCTTCAATCCTTTTTAAATATCCATCAACGCTCTCAGGCAAAACAGATTTCACATTTTTATTGAACCAACTGTTCATCTCTCCTAGACTGTCAAACGGATGCGCTGGTGGTTTGATCTTGACGTGTGTATACCGTTCTATATAAGAAAGATTTCCGGCCCGCCCGGCGTGGCTGTGCAAATCACTTTTCGGTATTTTCGCAAGAGCAGCAATGTCATTATTTTTCAAAGCATCTATAAAAACTGATTGATTCATTTTTCACCTCCATTATTGACAAAAATACAATTAAAATTATCTTTATCAAGCATAATTATCCTTGTGTAGCGGGTTACGGTAAATGTCCTCTAAAAGAAGCAAAGCGTGTGCGGAAGCAATTACTTGGATGGATGGTATGCCTAAGGACGCCAGAATCCGATACGTTTATATTCATCCTTTTGGAAATGCTTGCCCACGTAAGATTTTTCGCCGTTTACAATTCAGGCAACAGTAATGCCATCCTTATTTCGTGGAATAGAGATGTTGTTACAGGATATTCCCAGTTTATTCAATTCGTCTTGAATGATGTTCTTTTCCTTTCGTAATCTCACCGCAATAAATTCAGATTTGTCTTTTTTTATTTTATCATCGTAAATTTATAATTTCAACCCGAATTAATTCATTTTTGCAAGAATTAAGTCTTGACAAATTATAGTTTATTATTTATAATGTAAAACTGTTGTAATGAAATTACAATATCCTTGCCCCTCAGGGGGCCAAAGTCCAGAAGGAGGTGCATCATAAATGTCAAAGTATGAATCCGTGGCCGTTTTCTCAGTTAAAGAAGGCGAGGAAAAGGCAAAGAGTCTTGTTGAAAAATTTAAGGCTCTTATCGAAGCGAACGGAACGATGGAGGCTGTTGATGAGTGGGGGCAGCGCAGACTTGCTTATCCCATCAACTACGAGACCGATGGTTATTATGTGCTCTACACATTTGAAGCCGAAGTCAGCTTCCCGGCAGAGCTTGAGCGTGTATACCACATTACTGACGGCGTATTGCGTTCAATAATCGTTGCGAAATAAGGTAGGTAAAAGAATATGCTTAACTGTTGTGTTATTATGGGCAGATTAACATCCGATCCCGAGCTTAAAACAACTGCCTCAGGCCTCAGCGTTACATCGTTTTCTGTTGCCGTTGACCGCAGCTATGCGCGTCCGGGCGAAGAAAAACAGACCGATTTTATAAACATTGTTGCGTGGAGACAGACCGCTGAGTTTGTTTGCAAATATTTTCATAAAGGCTCAATGATTGCCGTTCAGGGCTCATTACAGTCGCGAAATTATGAAGACAGAAACGGCAACAAGCGCACGGCCTATGAGATAGTTGCATCAAATGTAAGCTTTTGCGGTTCAAAGGCTGAATCGGGCACAGGTGCAACCGTTAACAATGCAAACACCGCATCCTATTCCAACGCCGGAGCCGATGATTTTTCAACGGTAGTTGAAGATGACGATTTTCCGTTCTAATTAAATCTTTTATTCTAACAGGAGGAAACTTTCATGGCATATGATAAAAAAGACGCCGGACACGCTCGTCCTATGAACAGAAAGAGCCGTAAAAAGGTTTGCACTTTCTGCGTTGAAAAGAGCGAGTTCATTGATTATAAAGATACCGCAAAGCTTCGCCGTTTTATCTCTGAGAGAGCAAAAATTCTCCCCCGCAGAGTTACCGGCACTTGCGCAAAGCATCAGAGAGAGCTTACCGTTGCTATCAAGCGCGCCCGTCAGCTTGCTCTTCTGCCTTATATCAGTGACTAAAATAAATAATCTGCAAAATATTGGGATAGGCTTAATGCTTATCCCGATTTTTTTTGTTTTGAATATATTTTTTTGTTTTGGGTTAAAATATACCGAAAGGAAAGTGGTAATTTTGGATAACAAGCAATACGATAAAAAGGTGAAGGACGCATCGCCAAATTCTCCGCTTCTTAAAAACTGCGTATGCGCGTTTGTTATAGGCGGACTTATATGCTTAATAGGAGAGGGATTGTTTACCCTGTTTTCGTATCTTGGTCAGGGTGAAAAAGAAAGCGCAGCCTGGGTTTGCGTTTCTCTGATATCATTAACAGCTGCACTTACCGGTATAGGTGTTTTTGATGTTATTGCAAAACACGCAGGCGCGGGCACTGTTGTGCCGATAACGGGATTTGCGAATTCTGTTGTGTCTCCCGCAATAGAATATCAAACCGAGGGAAGAATTATGGGAACCGCTGTTAAAATGTTTACAATAGCAGGGCCTGTTATTGTATACGGATGTTCGGCTGCTTCAATTTACGGACTGATTTATTATTTCTTTTTAGGGGGTAATGTATGAATAGAACAGGAAAATATACAGTTGAATTTTCAACGCCTCCCGTTATTCTGGCGTCTGCCGCGAGTGTAGGAAAGGCCGAGGGGGAGGGACCTCTTAAGGATGAATTTGATATAATAAACGAAAACGACGGTATCGGCAGCGACACTTGGGAACACGCCGAAGCAGAGCTTGTTAACCAGGCAGTTGGACTGGCGATAAAAAAGGCCGGACTTATGCCGCAAAATATTGATATAGCATACGCAGGAGATCTTATAAACCAGTGCACTTCGAGCACATTTGGGCTCAGAAATCTTGATATTCCCCTGTGCGGTTTGTTCGGTGCCTGTTCAACCTTTGCATTGGCTCTGTTTTGCGCCGCATTGGCAACGGATTCGGGAGCAGCGAGGATTGCCGTTGCGGAAGCTTCATCTCATTTTTGCAGCGCGGAAAAACAGTTCAGATATCCGCTTGAATACGGCGGACAGCGCGCGCCAACAACTCAGCGCACCGCAACCGCTTCCGGAGCTTGCGTTGTTGCATCAAAAGGCAATGGGGTTAAAATAACAAAGGGAATTCTCGGAAGAATAACGGACTATGGAGTTACGGATATCGGCAATATGGGAGCGGCGATGGCTCCTGCCGCCGCAAGGACAATATCTGATTTCTTAAACGACACAAACACAAAGCCGCAGGATTATGATATAATTTTAACCGGAGACCTGGGACAGATAGGCTCAAAGCTGTTTGTTGATCTTATGACGGAAGAATACGGATTTGATGTATCGTCCGTTCACGCCGACTGCGGCAATATGCTCTTTGATATAAACAAACAGGATGTTCATTCGGGCGGTTCGGGATGCGGTTGCTCGGCGAGCGTTGTAAGCTCAAAAATACTGAGAGAGTTATCCTCGGGAAAGCTCAAAAAGGTTCTGTTTGCCGCAACAGGGGCACTCATGTCACCTCTGACGGCCTTTCAGGGCGACACTATTCCCGCTATTGCACATGCTGTATTGCTTTGTTCATAAAGGAGAAAAACTGTTAAGATGAAAAATAATAATATATATCGGGATGTAAAGCTTATTCGTTCGGCGCAAAAAATTCGCCGTGCGGCAAGACTTATGAGCGCTTTTTCGGTTATTATAACGGCGGGATTTGTTGGCTTTGATTTATTGAATATGATAAAAAATAAGGCTTAAATTACACTTTTGATCCGTTCTTTTATTATATCCCCCGCACAAAGCTCTACTGTTTTAAGGGCTTCAGGCATATCAGAAAAATCCTGAAATCTTTTTCTGTCCTCTCTTTTTTCGTTTGCGAGCATCTGCATACACAGGTCACTCAGAGTAACGCTGTTTGCAGGTTCGTTTGAGAGAAGAGAGACATATTTTTTTATTGCTACGGAAAAATATTCGCAGAAAAAATCGGAGGCAATTTCTCCGTAAACCGAAGAGAGCTGCGAAAGATAAATCATGGCGCGTATAACGGTTTTTTGCGATATTTGCTCATCCTCTTCAATTATATCGGAGGAATACAGATCGGTTATACCTTTGCGGCTTTCGGTTATTCCGAGAAGATAATCGGATGTAACGCCGTAATAAGACGCGGCCTTTTTAACAAAATCAAGATTACATTCTCTTATTCCTTTTTCATAGTGAGATAAAAGGGCCTGAGAAATTCCGAGATCCTCTGAGGCCTGACGCTGCGAGATGTTTTTCTCTTTTCTTAAAAGCGATATTTTTGCCGAAAATTCAACGCTCATTGTTTGTACCTCTTGAAAGTATAAAAAAAATAATATATAATATTATAAAATAAAAAAACAATTTTGTAAATAACAGGTAAGAAACGATGAAAACTTTTAAGATCCATTTGATCCGTCACGGAATATCTGAGGGTGCCGCTGAAGGGCAGTATATCGGTCATACCGACGTTTCTCTCACCGAGAATGGAATTAAACAGCTCGAGGACATGAAAAGCGACTTTGAATATCCCGATGTTCAGGCTGTTCTCTCAAGCCCGTTAAACAGATGTCTTGAAACTGCAAAAATTCTTTACCCCGATCTTCAGCCGCTTATATTCGATAACCTTATTGAATATAATTTCGGAGAATTTGAAGGGCAGACCGCCGATGATCTGAAGGGTGAAAAGGAATTCACCGAATGGCTCGCCGGAGGTCCGGATGCCGAGGCTCCGTTCGGAGAGAGCAACTCTGCGTTTCAGAAAAGGGTCACGCGCTGTTTTTACGATATAGTTAACGGCATAATAAAAGCCGGAACTGAGAGCGTTGCAGTTATAACTCACGGCGGAGTTATTATGACTATTATGGAAATGTTTGCCATACCGGAGGCGCCTATGCACGAATGGCTCACTCCAAACGGCTGCGGCTATACGCTGAATGTTATTCCTTCAATTTGGGGCAACACAACAAAGGCTGAGGCCTTTGCCGAAATTCCGCTGAAACCTGTTGAAAATTACGAAGAAGACGAAAATATAAACTGGGATATTGAAATCGATCCCGAAGAATTTAAGGGCTTTTATACGCCCGGGATGGAGTAAGTATGATAACGCAGGAAATGATAGACCGAATAAACTTTCTTGCTAAAAAAAGCAGAACCGAGCAAGGGCTTACCCCCGAAGAAAAGGAGGAGCAGGCTTCGCTCAGAAAAGAATATGTTGAGGCAATGAGAGCTTCGCTCAGAGGTCAGCTTGACAGCACAGTTGTTGTTTATCCCGACGGAAGCAGAAAAAAACTGTCGGATATGAAAAAGCAAAAAAAATAAAGCCGAGGTTTTAACCTCGGTTTTATGAAAATTTATTGCCTTTAATTTCAGGTATGAAGTCAAAAACTTCAGCGGAGTCGTAGGCTGCGGTGTCCGTGATATCCGGATTTAACGCGGGAACAAATTCCGGGCTGTTTGCGGTTGGAAAATCAGCGGCAAGAATCGGATCGGGAGAGTTTAGCTTTTTTGATTTCTTTTTTGATTTACTCATAATATCATCACCTGATTTATATTATGAGCATATATTATTTATTTATGCGCCGAAAAACAATTTTTTTGTGTTTTCGGTGCATTTATTTATAAGCTCCTGCGGGTCGGTGTTTCTTAACTGAGCAATAAACTCGGCTGTATGTGCTATAAACGATGATTCATTTCTGCTGCCTCTCAGCGGAACGGGAGCCATATAAGGACAGTCGGTTTCAAGAAGAAGCCTATCTTCAGGAACTGCCTTTGCCGCTTCTGCGGCCTTTTTTGCGTTCTTAAATGTTACCGCGCCTCCAAGCCCTATATACATTCCAAGCTTAAGGGCTTCTCTCATTGTTTCAACACTTCCGGAAAAACAGTGCAGCACACCGACAGGACGGTATTTTTTTATCATCTCAAGAGTTAATGCGTGGGCTTCGCGGTCGTGAATAATAACAGGCTTATTAAATTCTTTTGCGATTTTTAACTGCTGTTCAAAAAATAAAAGCTGGGTTTCTTTGGAAGGCTCAGACCAATGAAAATCAAGTCCTATCTCTCCAACTGCAACGCACTTTTTATGCTGCAGCAGTTTTTTTATTCCTTCGAGGTCTCCTAAGGTCTTATCTCCGCAGTCCTCGGGATGTATTCCTGATGCAAAATAAACGAATTCGTATTGCTCGGATAAAAATGAGCTTATTATGGAGGAATCAAGGTCGGTGCCGCAGTTTATAACGCCGGAAACTCCCTTTTCGGGAAGGGAGGAGAGGACGCTGTCCATATCCTCCCTGAATGAAGCATCGTTATAATGAGCGTGCGAATCAAAGATATTGCTCAGCATTATCTCACCTTTGAACCGGCGGGAACGCTTTCATCAACGAACATAACTTTAACGTCATCCTCGCCGCAGTCAGCCGCAAGAATCATACCCTGGCTTTCAACTCCGCAAAGAACAGCGGGTTTAAGGTTCGAAACCAGAATAACCTTTTTACCTGTAAGATCTTCGGGGGAGTACCATTTCGCAATACCGGAAGCAACAGTTCTTTCGCCTATGCCGTCATTAAGAGTGAGCTTAAGGAGCTTTTTTGCTCTTTTAACAGGCTCGCAGGCGATTATTTGAGCAACCCGCAAATCAACCTTTGCAAAATCCTCAATTCCTATTTTTGCAATACCTTCAATTTCGGATTTTTTTTCTTCTTCTGCGGCCTTTTTATTCATCTCTGCTTCAATTTCGGCGAGCAGGGCAGGAGCGTCAATTCTTGCAAAAAGAGGAAGCGCTTCGCCCGTTTTATTGCCGATAGGATAAGCTCCGAACGAGGTTATGCTATCATAGGATTTAATGTCGCAATTTATCTGACTAAATATTTTTTCGGCCGTTTCGGGCATAAAGGGAGTAAGTTCAACAGCTATTATTCTTATTGCTTCAAGCAGGTTATATAAAACAGTTGAAAGTCTGTTTTTGTTTTCCTCGCTTTTTGCAAGAGCCCATGGAGCAGTTTCATCAATATATTTATTGCTGCGCTTTGCGGAATTTATAACTGCTTCAACCGCGTCGGCAATTTTAAACTCGTTGAAGCCTTTTTCAACTGCCGGAAGAGCGGAAAGAATATCGTTAATAAACGCTTCGTCAAGCTCTGTTTTTTCGGTATTGCAGGGGAGAGTTCCGACGAAATACTTGTTTGCCATGGCAACTGTGCGGTTAACAAGGTTGCCTAAGGTGTTTGCAAGGTCGGAATTATAGCGTTCAATCATAGTTTCATAGGATATTGAGCCGTCGGTTGCATGGGGCATTTCCGAAAGAAGATAGTAACGCACAGCGTCAACACCGAAGCGCGCAACAAGCTCATCGGCATAAATAACGTTGCCTTTAGATTTGCTCATCTTGTCCGTTCCGAATAAAAGCCACGGATGACCGTATACCTGCTTTGGCAGCGGCTCTCCGAGAGCCATAAGCATAATAGGCCAGTAGATAGTGTGGAAACGGACTATATCCTTTCCTATAATATGAACATCGGCAGGCCAGTATTTTTTGTATTTCTCCGAATTGTTTTCTCCGTCATAACCCAGAGCGGTGATATAGTTTGAAAGAGCGTCTATCCAAACGTAAATAACGTGTTTATCGTCAAAGGTTACGGGGATACCCCATTTAAATGAGGTTCGCGAAACACACAGATCCTGAAGCCCGGGTTTAATGAAGTTGTTAACCATCTCTTTTTTGCGGCTTTCGGGATAAATAAAATCGGGATGAGATTCAATATAGTCCTCAAGTTGTTTCTGATATTTTGAAAGCTTGAAAAAATACGCTTCTTCCTTTGCAAATTTTACCTCTCTTCCGCAATCGGGGCATTTGCCGTCTTTAAGCTGAGAGTCGGTAAAAAAGCTCTCGCAGGGAACGCAGTAGTGTCCTTCATAAGCTCCTTTGTAGATGTCCCCCTGATCATACAGCTTTTTAAAAATCTTTTGAACGGCCTTTTCGTGGTAGCTGTCTGTTGTTCTGATAAAATGATCATAGGTTGTATTGAGAAGGTCGCAGATATTTCTAATTTCGCCGGAAACTTTGTCAACATATTCTTTGGGGGTTACACCGGCAGACTTTGCATATTCTTCAATTTTTTGTCCGTGCTCGTCGGTGCCGGTGCAAAAGAAAACTTCATAGCCCTGAAGACGCTTAAAACGGGCAATAGCGTCCGTTAAAACAATTTCATATGAATTTCCTATGTGCGGTTTGCGGGAGGTATACGCAATCGCCGTTGTAATATAGTATTTTTTCCTATCCATAAATTTTTTCTCCTGAATATAATTATTTATTAGTATATACTTAAAAGCAGATATTTTCAAGCCCTAAAAACCGATTTTTGCTTTACAAAGCCTTATTTATATGTTAAAATCAATATCAAATGATTTCGGACGGTGCAACTTAATGTCATACGAGAGCGGCTTTGCCGACGTCTACGATAAATTTACCGAAAATACCGATATATCAGGGCGAGCAGAATATATCTGTTCGTTGCTTTCGGAGTTTGGAATAAAAAACGGCATTTTGCTTGACCTCGCCTGCGGAACAGGGAGCCTCAGCGCGGAGCTTATAAATCGCGGCTATGATCTCATATGTGTTGATTCTTCTTTCGATATGCTCAGCGCTGCAAGAGAAAAATTGGCGGAGTTTAAGGATAAGGCTCTTATTTTAGAGCAGGATATGAGGGATCTCGATCTTTACGGAACGATAAAAGCCTGCGTTTGCAGCCTTGATTCGATTAACCATATAACAGAAAAAGAGGACGTTCAAACGGTATTTAATAAGGTTTCTTTGTTTACCGAACCTGGCGGTGTTTTTATTTTTGACGTTAACTCGGTTTATAAGCATAGGGAAATTCTCGGAAACAACACATTCGTTTATGAGGATGAAAACGATTTTCTCGTTTGGCAAAACTCCTATGATGAATCCGACAACAGCGTTTTTATGACGCTTGATATATTCTCTCTTCATAAAACCGGAAAATATATAAGATACTGCGATGAGATAACCGAACGGGCATATGAAACCAAAGATTTAATCGAAATGCTGAAAAAAGCCGGTTTCTCTGAGATCTGCATTTTCGGCGATATGACAAGAGAAAAACCGAAAGAAACAGAAGAGCGAATTTATTTCGCCGCAAGAAAATAAGAGGTAAAAAATGGGACAAATAGTCAGAGCTTTATCAGATGACGGGTGCGTTGTTGTTCTTGCCGAAGACAGCACCGATATAGTTGAAACTGCAAGGCAAATAAGCGGTTCAAGCAAGGTTTGTTCTGCCGCCCTCGGCAGACTTTTAACGGGGGCGTCATTAATGGGATATATGCTTAAAAGCAGCGAAGACACCGTAACTCTTCGGGTGAGCGGAAACGGTGATGCAGGGTCTGTTATAGCCGCATCCGACGCTGAGGGCAATGTTAAAGGATATATTATGAATCCCAACGTTCAGCTGCCTCTTAAACCGAACGGCAAGCTGGACGTCGGAAAAGCAGTAGGAAGCGAAGGATATCTCAGCGTTATAAAGGATTTAGGGCTTAAAGAGCCCATGATAGGGCAAACTCCGCTTGTTTCAGGCGAAATTGCCGAGGATTTAACAGCATATTTTGCCGCAAGCGAGCAAATCCCAACTGTATGTTCTCTCGGCGTTCTTGTTGATAAGGAAGAAAAGGTTGCAAAGGCTGGCGGCTTTATCATACAGCTT
The DNA here is from genome assembly GCA_022508845.1 of Oscillospiraceae bacterium. GTDB lineage: Bacteria > Bacillota > Clostridia > Oscillospirales > Acutalibacteraceae > RUG806. The sequence goes on from JAFLUL010000056.1 coordinate 13,076, forward strand.
CTGCCCACCGCTGACGACAGCATTATAGATAAAGTTGAGGAAGGAATAAAGACCGTTCGTCCAATAACTGAAATGCTCAGAGACGGTATGACACCGCTCGAGATATGCAAGGCGGTTTTGCCCGAATTTAACGTAACCGAGCTTGACAGGGGAGAAACGCAGTACCGCTGCGATTGCTCAAGGTTACGGGTTGAAAAAGCCTTGCTCAGCACAGGAATTGAAGCTCTCGAAGAGATGGCGCAGGATGAAATAACCGAAGTTAAATGCCATTTTTGCCCGTCGGTTTATAAGTTTACATCAAACGATATAAAAAATCTTATTAAAAAAGCCGGAAGATAAGGGGAGTGCAGAGAGTGAAACTACAGGAATCGGGAGAAATGTATCTTGAAACAATACTGATTCTTTCGCAAAGAAAGGGAAGCGTACGTTCTGTTGATATCAGCGAATATATGAGCTATTCAAAGCCGAGCGTTAGCAGGGCTATGGGGCTCTTAAAAAACGGCGGATATATCATAATTGATAAAAACGGATATATAACTCTCACGGATGAAGGGCAGAGAGTTGCTTCCCGCACCTATGAAAGACATCAGGTTCTATCGGATTTTTTTGTAAAACTCGGCGTCAGCAAAGAAAACGCCGCTGACGATGCCTGCAAAATAGAGCATTGCCTGAGCGATGAAACATTTGCTGCGCTAAAGGATCATATCATAAAGCAAAATCACTAAATATAAAAAAAATTTTTTGGAGGAAAAAAATATGAAACAATTAAGTGAAAAAGTTGCAATCGTAACAGGAGCCGGACAGGGGATCGGCAAAGGAATCGCTTTGGTTCTCGCAAGAAGAGGCGTAAAGGTTGTATGCACAGGACGCCGTATCGAACCAATTGAAGAAACCGTTTCCCAGATAAAGGCAGAGGGCGGAGAAGGTTTTGCAATGACTTGCGATTCTGCTGACAGAGAGAGAGTAAACGAAGTTGTTAAAAAGACCGTTGAAACATACGGCAGCATAGATGTTATTGTTAATAACGGACAAGCAATAGTTTCTTCTGCAAGCGTTGAGGATACAAGCTATGAAAATATGCTCCTTGCCTGGCAGAGCGGTACCATCGGTTCGCTGAACTATATGCAGGCTGCATTTCCTTATATGAAGGAACAAAACGAAGGCCGCATAATAAATTTTGCCTCGGCAACGGGAATGTTCGGCATTGCCGGTCAGCTTGCCTACGCTTCAAATAAAGAAGCTGTTCGCGGTTTAACTAAGGTTGCCGCAAAGGAATGGGGACAGTACGGTATTTGCGTTAATGTTGTCCTCCCCGGTGCGGAATCTCCCGCCGCTAAAGCTTGGGCTGAAAAGTTCCCCGAAGAATATAAAAAGCAGGTTATGCTCAACCCGATGCACCGTTTCGGCGATCCTGAGGGAGATATTGCTCCCGTTATATGCTTCCTTGCAGGCCCCGATTCCTGCTATTATTCCGGTCAGAGCCTTTTGGTTGACGGCGCAAATTCAATCGCACCGTAAAAGTATTTTTATCAAATCGGAAAGAAGGATAAAATATGGATTTACAGAATAAAGTTGCTATAATCACCGGCGGAAGCAGAGGCATCGGACTTGCTGTTGTTGAAGCATTTTTAGCTGAAGGCGCTGCTGTTGTTTTATGCGCCAGCCGCAAGGAAACTGCCGAGCAGGCTGTAAACGGCATTAAGGAAAAAAATCCTGATGCCAAGGTTGAGGGCATTTGGCCGAATTTGGCTGATTATTCGGATGTTAAGACCGCTTTTGACGCTGTTCAGGAGAAATACGGCAGAATTGACATTCTTGTTAATAACGCAGGCGTTTCTGAAAGCACTCCATTTGCCAATTATACGGAAGAAGTTTTTGATAAGGTTATGGACTTAAATGTTAAGGGCGTTTATAACTGCTCAAAGGCCGCTTCCGATTGGATGGTAAAACAAGCTGAGGGTGTTATCCTTAACGTTTCTTCCATGGTCGGTCGTTATGGCCAGCCGGCGGGTATTGCTTATCCCACCTCAAAATTTGCAGTTAACGGATTTACTCTTTCTCTTGCCCGTGAACTGGCGCCTAAAGGTGTTCGCGTTAACGCTGTTGCCCCCGGAATTACCGAGACCGATATGGTAAAGGCACTTCCCAAGCAGGTTATTGAACCGATGATCAACACTATCCCGCTGCGCCGTATAGGCAAACCTGAGGATATCGCAAATGCGCTGGTTTTCCTTGCCTCCGAAAAAGCCAGCTATATCACAGGCGTTGTGCTTAGTGTTGACGGCTTAGCCCGCACCTGATTTGATTATTTAAAATAATAATAAAAAAGTCCCCTTTCGGGGAGAAAACTAACCGCTCTTTTTTGTATGATATGGAT
>JAFLUL010000057.1 GCA_022508845.1 Oscillospiraceae bacterium
TCGAATTTACTGTCCCATTCTCGGGTACTCAAATTCTCTCAAGGGTTCCTTTTTTGTTCGTCGTTGTTTAATTTTCAAGGTTCTGTTAGCTCTCGCTCTTTTCAGGGCGCCTTATTAGTTTATCACACTTTAAGACGTTTGTCAAGAACTTTTTTTAATTTTTTTACATTTTTTTGAGGGGAGCTCCGCTGCCCGCTCGTCAAATGCTTGCATATATTATCACACATTTTTTGGCTTGTCAACACCTTTTTTTAAATTTTTTCAAAAAAATTTCAGTTATACCATATATTGTGTTTTGATATTTTAAAAAACACAATTTTCTATATATTGTTATCTTTTTTCTCAGCTTCAAAGGAAAAGATAATATTGAAATTTACCCTAAAAATTGAAAGAGGATGACATTTTTGAAAAGCGATATAAAAACAAAAGGCAGCATAAAACGCTTAACTTCGTTTTTTTTGGCGGCAATTTTTCTTGCGTTAAGCATATTGACAATGAACGTCCGGCAAAATAACGCGTCTCCCGACGTTTCACAGGCGCTCTCGCAGTTCGGTTCATCCGGCGAAGAGGTTCGTCAGATCCAAAAAAAGCTGAAGTCGCTCGGCTACTACACAGGAACGGTTGACGGGATCTTCGGCTCGCAGACAAGAACGGCGGTAAAAGCGTTTCAGAGGGCGTGCGGACTGACCGTTGACGGTATAGCAGGGCCTAAGACGCTGCTCTATCTTGGAATAACATCGAATTCTTCTTATAATTCTTCGGACGTTTATCTTTTGGCAAAACTCATTGAGGCTGAAGCAAGAGGCGAGAACTATACGGGACAGGTTGCAGTTGGAGCGGTTGTTCTTAACAGAGTTTCGCATTCCTCGTTTCCGGATACCGTGGCGGGAGTTATATATCAGGCCGGAGCTTTTTCGTGCGTGACAGACTCAAACTGGAGCGTTTCTCCCTCCGCTACGTCACAAAAGGCCGCTCGGGACGCCATGAACGGCTGGGATCCCTCGGGCGGCGCAATATACTATTATAATCCCCGCACGGCGAAGAGCGCGTGGATACGCTCTCGTCCGGTTATATGCACAATAGGCAATCACGTGTTCTGCTCATAATAATTTGCCGAAAAAACAACAGGAGGACAATTCATTTTGAACTGTCCTCTTTTGTTATATTTGCAAATCAAAGCAAAAGGTATTGAATATCAGCTTCTTTTATATTACTATGTAAAAAAGCTATTATTATAGGAAGGTCATCTGAATGCTTAATAAATATATTTTTTGTTACTTTACAGGCAATGAACCTGAAAACGAGAGCGTGCATTTTGCCGTATCAAAAGACGGCTATCATTTTGACGCGCTCAAAAACAACGAAAAAATAATCACTCAGACGCTCGGCAAAAAATGCTGCCGCGATCCTTTCATCTTCAGAGATGAAGATAACATATTTCATATTATCGCAACGGATATGCGCTGCTGTGACGGCTGGAGCAGCAATAACTCTATGATCGTTTGGGACAGCAGGGATCTAGTAAACTGGGAGAACGAAAGAATTATTGATTTTTCTCAGTTTGAGGAAACCAAATCGGCAAACAGAGTGTGGGCGCCGCAAGTTATATTTGACAAATTCAAAAACGCATATATGATTTACTGGACTCACAACAACACCGATGACGATCTTGACACTATCACCTGGTATGCCTACACAAACGATTTAAAAACACTAACAACAAGACCGGCCGTATTGTTTAAGCCGAAAAGCGGGCTTTGCGGAATTGACGCGGATATTATTGAGGTGAACGGTAAATATTATCTTTATCAGGCTGACGGGGAAAAGGAAGCTATATGCTATGCGGTTGCCGACAGACCCGACGGACCTTATTTTGAACCGGACAATAACAAGGTGTCCGTTGCAGACACTGCGCTTGAAGGGAACTGCATTTACAGAATTATCGGCACGGACAAATATGTTTTGATTGCCGATAAATTCAAGGCAGGCGGATATTTTATGCAGGAAACAAGCGATATGATCAACTTTAAAAAGGTAAGCGATTTCTCTCTCGACCACCTTCATCCGCGCCACGGCTCGGTTATGCATATTACCGATGAAGAATATGAAAGATTAAAAAAGGCGTTTTGCTGATGCTACATGTTGAAAGCAGGTAAGCTATAACTGCTCAGACCTGATAAAAGCCTACTTTTTTCATTACCTTGCGCACTGTTCTGCGCGCGAGATACGAGGCTTTTTCCGCGCCGTCCTTGGCGCATTTTTCTATATATGCCTTATCCGCGAGAATATGCTCATACTCATTTCTGAGCGGCTCTATTTCGGCAATCACAGCCTCTGCAACGGAGGCCTTAAAATCGCCGTAGCCCTTGCCGGAAAACTCGGCCTCTATGGCGTCAAAATCCTTTCCGGTGCAGCAGGAATAAATAGTCATAAGATTGTTTATGCCGTTTTTGCCATCGCCGCAATAAACTCTTGCCTCGGAATCGGTTACGGCGCTCTTTATTTTTTTGGCAATCGCATCGTTATTATCGGTGAGCGAAATAAAGGATTTTACATTGAGATCCGATTTGCTCATCTTTTTTTCAGGCTCCTGAAGCGAGAGTATCCTCGCGCCCTTTTTGCCTATATATGGAGAGGGAACCTTAAAAACTTCGCCGTAGATGCCGTTAAAGCGCTCGGCTATGTCGCGCGCTATTTCAAGATGCTGCCTCTGGTCGTCGCCAACCGGAACCATATCCGCATTATATAATAGTATGTCGGCAGCCATAAGAATCGGGTATGTAAACAAACCAACATTTACATTATCGGAGTGTTTCTGGGATTTTTCCTTAAACTGCGTCATACGGGATGCTTCGCCGAACTGGGTATAGCAGTTGAGTATCCACGCCAGGACAGCGTGCTCCTGAACGTGGCTCTGCAAAAATACAATGTTTTTTTCCGGCTCAAGTCCGAGAGCCAGGAGCCAGGCGTACATTTCAAGCGAGCGGCGGCGAAGGTCGGCGGGAGTGTTTCTCACCGTTATGGCGTGAAGATCCGCAACACCGAAGATGCAGTCGTTCTCAAGAGCCATACCGTGCCAGTTTTTGAACGCGCCGAAATAGTTTCCGAGCGTTGGAGTGCCGGATGACTGAACGAAGCTCAAAACGATTTTATTTTTTTCTGCTGTGTTTTCCATAAATGTCTCCCAGAAGTTAGTTATATCAATAATTATACCTGCCGGTCAAACGAAAGTCAACAGAAAAAGGCGTACGCGGAGAATTTTCCGCATACGCCAAAGCAGGTTAGTTATTATTGTCGGATGATGACGAAGTGTCCATACCAAGGTCATCCTTGATATCGTCTGCAACGTCGGAAGCGGCGTCGCTCACGTCCGAAACGCCGTCTTTTATGGCGTCGCCGGCATCGGAAATGCCTTCGCTTATATCATTTCCGATATCGGACATATCATCCTTAAGATTGTCAGAAGAACTGCTCTGAGGCTCGGTTGAGGTGGATGAATTGTTGTTGTCCACTCTGCCGCCGGCAGTGCAGGCCGCGAAGCAAAGCACCGCGGTGAGCATTATCGCACCTATAACGGCAATAATTATTTTTTTCATTTTTGTTTATCTCCTTTTGTATTCTTACTTTGTCAGTGTTCCGCCGTCGGAATACAGAAGAATAAGGATATCGTCCTCCTGCCCCGTTTCGACGTCAATATAGACGAGCACATCCTGCCCGCTTTTATCGGTACACAAAAATTCGTAGGTGAAAAACTCTCCTCCGCCCGATGAGGGAATTACCGCGTTTGAAATCTTATTGATTTTGAGATTCTTGGCAACCGCATCAGAAGCGCTCTGAACGCTCACTCCTACGGCGGGCAGCTCTCTGTTATAGTGATTCATTATATAGTCTCTCGCGTCCATCGAAACGATAAGACCGTCCGAAAGAGAAACGCCCACCTTTATAAGATCGGGATAACATACATATCCGCCGGTCTTATAGGCAAAATTCGTAACGCAGATGCCGTCCTCGGTCATAAAGTAGGTTGACACCATATCGGAAAAGCCAACCCTTTCAAGAAATTCCTTTGCCTTTTGGACCGCCTGCGAAGCCGACATTTTTTCAACTCCCGCAGAGGTGTCCGAAAGCATATAGGCAAGCATACCGCCGTTTTTTGTTACGGCAATGCGAATGTTGTCGGCATGAAAATTATAGGTCGGGATCCTGCCCTGAGTGTCCGAATCCTCAAAAATCATCCGTTCCTCTGTTCCGAGATACTGCGCGGCCTTCTTTTTTGCTTCTGCGAGCGATATTTCCCCGCTCTGTTTAAGCAGAACAGATTCCTTGCTCAGAATATTATCCGAATACGGCCCGTCATAAATGAGGGTAGGAAAATCCTTGAGGCTCTCCTCAGCATCGGCGGCGGAGTTCATAAAGCTCACCATATCCTCGCTGTTTTCGTCCGTTTTATTGAGCGCGTCCTTTATTTCCTCAAAAGAAAAATATCCCGCGTCCATAAGCTCAGACATATAGCTGAACTGAACCGAAAGCGATTCGGCATAGGACAAAAGAGACTCAAGAGTTTTTCTCTCCTCTGCGCTGATATTTTCTCCCGCGCTCATCTTTTTATTCAGAGAACGGGTATATTCGCCCACCTGCGACAAAAACTTATACATATTATATAAGCTTGTGTCACCCGAGGAGAGCGCGGAAAGACTGGTTTTTGCTCCGAGAGCCTGAGTGCTGAGTTGAGAAGAAAGCTCATCGAGCATTTTCGGAGTTCCGGCATAGGTTGCTTTTTTGAGAGTTGTTTCCATACTGTCAAGATATTCGCACATCTGCAAAAGCGCGCGCTGCTGAGTTATATTTATCTGCATTTTATATTTCGCCGCTTTAACGCTCCCGCTTATGCCCCAAATAAGCATAACGGCAAAGAGCGCAGCAGAAAAAGAGGCTATTCTTATTTTATTTCGCCTTTTCATATATTATCACGTTCCTTTTTCTTAGGTTTGCAAAATTTATTAAAAGAATACAATGAAAATATATGAAAAAAGAGGTCTTTCAACCTCTTTACAGGCGAAAGACCTCAAAATTCAAATTTAATTACGCATTGAACAAATTGCTGAAGAATTTGAAAATGCCGTGAATAGCGTAAAGCAGATTGGCAAAGACTGAGGTTCCGTGGCGTTTGCCGCAGTAATCGCAGATTCTGCCGCCGAGCTCAGCGTTTTCCTTTGCGGAAATATCGTCCTCAGAAAGTCCGCAGCGAGCGCATACGCCGTTTTCAATGCTGTGTCCGAAAGCCGGCAGGATCTCGGTATAGGAGGAACCGCAGTTATTTGCACAGGTGTAGGTTGCCGTTCCTGCCTCGGTGCAGGTTGGAGAGGCGGTAACTTCGCCCTCATAATTATGTCCGATAGCCTTGATAACGGTGTCGGCCTTGGTTATTTCGCCCGCGCACGCTTCATCCTCAAAGAGCTTATCACATACCTTGCAAACATAATATTCCTTATTACCGTCAACGGTGCAGGACGCGTCTTTTGCGGCAATATGATAGGGGGAGTGACCCTTTGCGGGGATAATGATATTTGCGTTTTCGCCGTCCATAAACAGCTCTGTTGAACCGGAGGCATATTTATAATATCTTTCGCAAACGGAGCAGTAATAATACTGAACGTTGCCCGGCTCGGTGCAGGTTGGAGCAACCGCGTTTGTTTTTGTCATAGAATGGGCGGGATATTCAACGGTTGACGAACGTGATATCTCTTTTTCGGCATTTTCATCGGCAAAATATTTACTGCATACGGAGCAGGTGTAATATTCAATATTGCCTATGCTGCCTGTAACGCAGCTCGCTGCAACCGCCTCGGTTTTCTGAAGCATATGTCCTGCAGGGATAACGGTATCTTCAAGCGCGATGTCATTATAATCGGAGTCAATATATTTAACCGTTTCACCGGTATTTTTATCAATTACGAAATAAAATTCAATATTGCCGTCTGAAGTGCAGGTCTTATCCCTTGCGGAAATCTTTTTAAGGATGTAAGCCGCGGGAATAACAGTCTGCGCCTCGGTTATCTCGGTGTATTCACCGTCAATTTCGGCAATCAAAACGCCGCATACGGAGCAGGTATAATATTCGATATTTCCGTCGGTATAGTCGGTTACGGGAACTGCCTCAACTCTGGACGCTTCATCGGGTGTGTGTCCGGCGGCGGGGATAACAAGAGAAGCTTCGTCCTCAACAAGAACATATTCGCCGTTTTCGAGAGTGTAATAATAGCCGTGAGAACAGATATAATATTCTTCGTTGCCGTCCTCGGTGCAGGTGGCCGAAACCGCTTCAACAAGAGTGTATTCGTGCGGCAAAACCGTTATCAGGGCTGTTGCCTTAACGTTGGCTGAGGCGCATCTTATTTCAAGGGAGGTTTTGCCAACGCTCAGCGCGGTTACTTTTCCGAGCGAGTCGATGCTTGCAACGCTCTCATCTGCAACGGCAAAGGTAAGCTCAGCTTCTTCGGGAGAAACCGAAAGATATTCGCCGGCGGAGATACAATCGCCTTCATAAAGCTCAATATCGTCTGCTGCAAGCAAAACGGTTTCATCGTCAACCGTTTCGGTGTAGGCCTTGATGCGGGCAACGCCTCTGCTTTCCATTGAGGAAAGAGAGCCTGAGCCGTTTATGAAGAAGGAGCATCCATCTTCGTAGCTTGCGTTATTGGTAAACCAATATGCGCTGCTGTTCTTATCATAGGAAATGCTCACCGCCTCATCGGTACGGATAACAACGGCAAATTTATCACCTGCCGAAAGAGCAACGGGGTTATTAAGCTCAATGGTATACATACCCGCAAAGGTGGTCTCGCCCTCGGTATGGGCTGAGGCAACGGGCTTTACGCTGCCGTTTTTAAGAAAATCCGGATCAAAATCTTTTCCGTTTGAATTAACATAGATATCAACGCTGTAATTTACATTTGTTTCTGTTGGGAAAACAACGCTCACTGCCTTGAGCAGTTCAGCATCCTTTTTTGATTCAAAGATATTCACAGCGCCGTGAACCTTTGCGGAGGGGGAATACATGGTTCCGCCGTCATAATAATAGTTGTTGTCGTAGGTGTCGGATTTCTGCATAATAACTATGAACGAGGTATCTTCAATGGATTCGTCCTCATAGGATATCCAGAAGTAGCCTCTGTCTCCCCAGGAGCTGCCCCAGGAGTTTCTTATAAGCCAAGCGCCGTCATTTTCGGGGCGGAGATATCCGTTTGCCTTGGTTCCGAAGTTTTCTCTGGAATAATTATCGTCCCAGCCTACTATTGAAACGGCGTGGTTTGTGCTGCCGGCGTGAGCGCTGCCGGAGAAGAAGGAGGAGTTTGCGGCGTTATAATTTTCGTCGTCGGCATAGTAAGCAACCGTTGCCGCACCGTACTGCTGAATGGCGGCCTTAAGCTCGGATGCGTTTTTCTTATTGTTTATGGCATAGTAGCCGTTTATAACAAACTCGTTATAGTCGGTTGCATAGTCGTTTGTAAGCGTTTTTGTTCCGTCGCTTACGGAAGAAGCCCAGCTATAGGGAATTTTTGTCTCATCCGCAACGGCGTTCCAGCGGGCAAGAACGCTCATAGCATAGTCCGATCTGCCGCCGGCTACGGTTTCGCCGTCGGTTCTTTCGGAGCCTTCGCCCTCGGTTATATTCCCGAGCGGATCGACTGCAGGATGGTACATATAATAAACAAGCTGCATTTCAGACAGGTCAACCGAGGTATCGGCAAGGCCCTGAGTTATAATGTTGCTCTCGGCTGCGGCAAGAGTACTGAAGGACCAGCAGGTACCGAAAGATCCCTGATTGCGGACCGCGGGAACTCTGCCCTCGGAAACAAGGCTGTATTGCGCGTTGCTCACAGAAGAGTCTCCGTTTTCTTCGCTTCCGCCGGTTTCACCAAGCGCGGGAGCGGTATAGTCGTCCATACCGACATAGGCGTTAACAAACATCTGATTGCCGGAAGCAAAAACGCCCGACAGCGACATCGGCATAACGCTCAGCACCATTAGAATGCTGAGGAATACACTGAGAAGTTTCTTTGAGTTTTTCTTCAAAATAATGCACTCCTTTATATTTACTCTATTATATAATACATTAAAGCCGCAGGAAATTCAAGGCATTTTATAAACTTACCGGGTGAAAAAATAACTAAAAATACAGGCTTATTTTTGTATTTGCATTTCTTTATATAATATGGTATTATATTTTATATTTGTTTTCGGAGGAATTTATGGGCAAGCTGAAAGATTTTACCGATAAAGTTTGGTACGGTACCGGCGCGATAGGACTGGATCTCAGCTACGGAATGTTCAACGGCAGGCTCTCAAAGTATTTGACCGACGTTCTGGGCTTAAACACAAATTTCCTTTTGTATCTCACCGCCGGAGCAAGGATATGGGACGGAATTAACGACCCGATGATGGGCAGCATTGTTGACAACACCTACACAAAATTCGGAAAATACCGCCCGTGGGTAGTTGCCGGAGCGGCTCTGAACGCCGTTGTTCTGTTTTTCCTCTTCTTTAATCCCGGCATGGCAAAATCGAGCGCGGGGCTTTACGTCTATATTGCCTTTATGTATATTTTATGGGGAATGACAAACACCGCAGCCGACATACCCTACTGGAGTATGGTTCCGTCATTCACAACAGACCCGAAGCAGCGCAGTATTCTGGCAACAGTTGCGAGAACCTTTTCCGGTCTCGGACAGGGCATAGTTCAGATAGGCGCGCCGCTGCTTCTCAATGCCCTCGGCAGCACCGTAACAAACCCGGACGGCAGCGTCACCCATATATGGACAGCCCGCAGCTATTCGCTATGCGCCGTTATATGCAGCGTTTCTCTTGTTTTCTTCGCCGTTCTTTCAATGAGCAAGGTAAGGGAAACGGTTATAACAAGGCCGCAGGAAAAATTCTCGTTTAAGAAAATATTTGACGTTATCCGCCATAACGACCAGCTCAGAATTTTTATCCTCTTCGCTATGCTCTCAAACACCGGATTTTACACAACAAGCGGAGTTCAGGACTATTTCTTTGCGATAAACATAGGCTCAACCTCGGCTCAGAGCGTTTTTTCAATGTTCGGGGCGGTTGGTTCAATTTTGGGTCTTGCAGTTATTCCGATAATGATGCGCTTTACAACGCGCCGCAGAACATATCAGTTCTCGCTGAGCCTGGCTCTTGCGGGATATATAGGTATGTTCTTCTCCGGCGCACTGATAAAAAATATAATTCTTATGGATATATGCTATCTTGTTACCTCTGTTGGAACAGGCTCTATGTTTGTTTCACAAACCGTTTTCCTTGCCGATGTTGTTGACTACGGCGAGATAAAAATGGGCAAGCGCGCCGAGAGCGTTACCTTCAGCATGAAGGGATTTTTGCAGAAAATGGCATATACGATCCAAACCGTAATTCTCTTCGCCGCCCTCGGCATAGCCGGATATAACGACATTAAGCCCAACGAAAACGGAATTATGCAATACACTGCGAGAGTAAAGCGCAGCGTTGGCTTCGTTTCGTATATTATTCCTCCGCTGTTCATTCTTCTCTCGCTCATTGTTTTCTCAACCCGCTTTAAGCTCCACGGCGAATATATGGAAAGCATAACCGAACAGGTAACAAAGGCGAGGGAGGAGCGCGCCGCTTTGTCCGAAAACGCGGAAGCTAAAACAAACTGATATGGCAAAAAACAGCGGTAATTACTATTCCGGCATATGCGGAATTTCCTCATCAACTCTAAAAATCATTGCGATTTCGGCAATGCTGTTGGATCATATAGCCGCGGCGTTTGAAGATCAGCTCAGCGGCACGCTCTTCTGTTTTTCGGTGGGAGGGCTTCCTTTGCCGAGGCTTATCGGAAGAATTGCATTTCCCATTTTTGCTTTTTTGATAGCCGAAGGGGCAAGCAGAACAAAAAACATATATAAATATATGCTTCGGCTGCTCATATTCGCATTTATTTCGGAAATCCCATTTGATCTCGCGCTGTTTCACACTCCCCTGAACGAGGTTCTTTTTGAAACCGAGCATCAAAATGTGTTTTTCACCCTGCTGTTGGGTCTTTTGGCGATTTACGCTTTTCAGATGTTCCAAAAAATCCGCCTTGAAGTTCTCAGCTTTCCGATTTTGCTTATTCTGTCTTTTATAGCCGAAACGCTGCTTAAAACCGACTACGGCGCCATGGGAGTTATCTGCATATTTTTGCTCTATGTTTTTCTCCACGCTCCCGGAGCCGCAAAGCATATAGGAATAACTTTAACGCTGCTTTTGCTTCCGTTTATTATAAAATCCTCGGCGTCCAAGCCCGGGAACTATATCTATTTTAACACTATGCTTTATTACAACAGCTTTGAGATTTACGCTGTTTTAGCCCTGCCGTTTATTCTTCTGTATAACGGCGAAAAAGGAAAAAAGCTGAATAAATACTTTTTTTACGGCTTCTACCCCGGACACCTTGCAATAATTTGGGTAATATATAAAATATTTGCTTAGAGGTTAACACGAAAATTTTGTTCAATTCGGAATGCATAATTCGCAATTCAGAATTATTAAACCTGCCGCCGGAATTTAAAATGATATAATCAAAAATTGCTTGCGGTTTTCCCGGAATTCCGGATTCCGAATTAAAAATTTTTTGAAGGAGATTATTCAAATGACATATGATATCATTATCGTTGGCGCGGGTCCTGCGGGGCTGACCGCCGCAATTTACTCATTAAGAGCAAAAAAGAGCGTTCTTATAATAGAAAAGGGCGCGCTGGGAGGTCAGATGACATTTTCCCCGAAAATTGAAAACTATCCCGGATTTATTGAACTTTCCGGAAACGAGCTTGCCGACAAAATGACCGAGCAGGCTTTATCGCTCGGCGCGGAAATTGAAATAGGAAGCGTTATTAAAATAAAGGACAACGGAAAAACAAAAACTGTTTTAACAGAAGATAACGAATTTGAAGCGAGAACCGTTATTCTGGCCGTTGGAGCCGAACACCGAAGACTCGGGGTTAAAAACGAGGAAGAACTGATAGGAAACGGAGTTTCGTTTTGCGCGGTCTGCGACGCGGCGTTTTTCAATAATCAGAGCGTATGTCTTGCCGGAGGAGGCAATTCCGCTATGCAGGAGGCTCTGCTTTTAAGCGAAAACTGCAAAAAAGTGACTATGATACAAAATCTTGCCTTTTTAACGGGCGAAGAAACGCTTAAAGAAAAAATAGCCGCCAAAAATAATATTGAAATTATATATAACTCAGTTGTAACGGGGCTTTTATCGGATTCTTCTCTCACGGGAGTTGAAATTGAAAACACCGAAACAAAAGAAAAGAGGATAGTTAATGCCGACGGCCTCTTTGTTGCCGTTGGGTTAAAGCCCGACACCGAGCCTTTTAAGGATATTATAACGCTTGATGACTTCGGCTACATAAACGCCGACGAAAGCTGCCTTACAAACATACCGGGAATTTTCACCGCCGGCGACTGCCGCAAAAAAAGCGTGCGCCAGGTGTCAACCGCCGTTTCGGACGGCGCATCAGCGGCGATAGCGGCAGTTAAGTTTATTGGATAAGTTCGTTAACGCTCACCGCGGGAACGAAGTATCCCCCATCCCGCGAACAAAGCGGGCAAGCTTGACATTCTCACCTTAACTTGATATACTATAAATTATCTATATAAAAGGAGTTTTTTTATGGAACCCATTAAAGTTGATTTTTCAGACGGCGGAAGAAAAAAGAGCGTTAAGAGCGTGCTTATTCCTCCCGAGAGAGCCGGGTTAAAGATAGCGATAAACATTATCGTTATGCTATTAACGGCAGGAATAGCCTACTATTTCCTCCTCCCCCCGCTCAATCCTCAGGACTATAAATTTTATACCTACATCCTTATAGTGCTCGCGTCTTACGTTGTTTCGGCGTTTATCACCTCCGGCGCATTCGCAAAACCGGAATATGTCCCCTATGTTAAACGCAGGGCGATCGTTCCCGCTATAATAGCGGCGGTCGTTTGTCTTGTTTTGATCGTTGGATATCTTGTTTCAAGCCCGTTTTTCAGAGCAAAGAGCTTTTCGCGTATACTTACGATAGAAAACGCCGATTTTGCCGACACGGTTTCGGTTATCGACAGCATGTCCGACTTTAATAACGTTGCCCTTATTGATTCCGATGCCGCCGAAGCCCTTGCGGACAAGACCCTCGGCGATTTTGCCGCTCTCGACCTTGAATCCCAGTTTGAGCTTTTAACAACGGATTCAACTCAGATAAACTTTAAAGGCAGCCCTTACAGAATTTATCCCCTTCGCTACGGCGATATATTCAAATGGTTCTTAAATTCGGTTGTCGGAAGCGACTATGAAGGCATTCCCGGCTATGTTAAAGTAAACCTCAACACTCAGCAGGCGGAGCTTGTTACCGACTACGATATAAAATATTCCACCGCCGAACACTTCGGAGAATACCTTGAAAGAGTTTTGCGTTTTCGCTATCCAACCTATATTTTCGGAGAGATCTCCTTTGAAATAGACGAGGAAGGCCACCCCTACTGGGTTGTTGAGCATATCAAAAAGACAGTTGGTCTTTTGGGCGGAAGCGACGTTCAGGGCATTATCCTTGTTGACGCGGTAACGGGCGAATCGAACTATTACACCGCCGAGGAAACCGCGGCAGAAAACTCCGAGATAGCCTGGATAGATCAGGCGTATGACGCAAATCTGCTCATCCAGCAGTATAACTATTTCGGAACCTATAACGGAGGCTTCTGGAACTCTCTTATCGGTCAGTCCGGCGTTAAAAAGACCTCATCGGGTTATTCCTTCCTCGCCATTGACGATGACGTATACCTCTATACCGGCGTTACCTCCGTTTCTTCCGATAACTCCATTCTCGGATTCTTCTTTATAAACCAGCGCACAAAAGAAGCTTTCTTCTATAACACCACCGGTGCAACTGAGCTTGCCGCGGAGCAGAGCGCGCAGGGCAAAGTTCAGGATATGGGCTGGAAGGCATCCTTCCCGATCCTTCTCAATATTGACGGTGAAGCAACCTACTTTATGGCGCTCAAGGACTCCTCAAACATCGTTAAATCCTATGCGATGGTTAATGTTGAACAGTATAACGTTGTTGCCATACCCGTTAATCAAAACACAGACCTCAGAAGCTGCCTTGAAGTTTATATTAACGGTCTTGCGGAGCTGAGTCCCGCGGTTATAATCGACTTCGCCTTTGATGCGGACAGTCCTTCTCAGGTTGCTCCCGACAACGAACCGGGCGCTGACGAATATCAGACCATCACCGGAACCGTTACTGACATCAGAAGCGCGGTTATAAACGGCACAACCTACTATTATATCGAGCTTGACAATTCCGACCTTTACTATTATATATCCGCCAGCGTTACAAATAAAGTAATGCTTCTCAATGTTGGCGACAGGATAACGGTAACAACCGCCGACGCAGGCGACGGAGAGCTTGCAAAGGCTCAGAGCATAGGCTCCCCTGCCGATGCCGAGCTGCCAACCGAACCCGCCCTGCCTCAGGACGAAACGCAAATAACCGAAGAAGTTCAGGAATAAACAGAAAAAAGAGGATGTTTAATGCAAACATCCTCTTTTTTATAATAGTTCAGAGTTAAGCTATCAGAGTTTAGTTTCGGAAAAATCGCAAACGATTTTTGGATCATACTCAGAAAATGCCGACCTTCAGGTTCCTTATATAAAATCTGAACTCTCACAATGCGTTAAAATAATTCCACGGCTCAGTTTCGGGCGGCGCACTCTCAAAATTAAGGATCTCTCCCGTTTCGGGGACAGCAAATGAAATCCGGCAGGAATAAAGCGCAAGATTATTAAAGCTGTCCTTTGCGCCGTATTTTCCGTCGCCGCACAAAGGCATTTTTCGGGATGAAAACTGAACCCTTATCTGATGAGTTCTGCCGGTTATGAGCCGGACTTTTATGAGCGAAAAAACTCCTTTTTCGGTTTCGGCGGTTCCAAAAACCTTATAAATCAGTCTTGCTTTTTTAACTCCCCTGCGCTCTTTTTTAACAACATAGCTCTTGTTTTTAGCAGAATCCTTAAAGAGCAGGTCGGTTAATTCCCCTTCGGTCTTTTCGGGAACTCCGTGAACAACACACATATATTCTTTAATAAATTCTCCGCCCGACATCTGAGACGAGAGAGCCGCAGCGGCAGACTTGCTTTTTGCGAACACCATAAGTCCCGAGGCGGCGGTATCGAGCCGGTGAACGGGGTAAATTTCGGAGCAGCCCGGTTCTTCGCGCAAAAGCGAGGGCATATTTTTTCCGCTGCCCTCCTGCGAGAGAACGCCCGCCGGCTTCCTGCAAACAATAAAGCTGTTACTATTGCAAATTATCTTCATAACATTTCCCGCATATCATTTTTTCAAACATTTCAGCATTTCGATTTAACATAATAAATGCTCTTCTTGAGTAAATCTTGTTGCAAATGTTACGTTTTTGTTAATCTTTAAAACGTATGTTAATTTTTACTTGAAAACAGAGCAAAAGAATGATATTATTAGTATGTATGAAAGCGGATACTTTCAAATATAAAAAAGGAGAAGTGTAATTTATGCGTTATCAGGAAATTTTAGATGAAATAGTTCAGGCTATCAAAGGCGGCGCAGGCTGGGATGGCAAAGGCAACGGTGAAGAAGTTGCCGGCACTATCGACACCTATTCCTCCTGGCTGTATGATGTTATTTCTGAAGTAATGAACTTCTTCAGATCCATTACTCAGTTTTTCAGCAAATAAAAACATTATTATGTTTTTTTAATTTATAAAAAAAGGAGGTGCCCGTAAATGACAGTAGCAGAGATCATCAATGAATTCGTTGGTTTCATCGAGTCCATCATCAACTACGTTAAGGATTTCTTCGCAAGCCTCATCCCCGGTGATAAAAAAGAAAAAGAAGAAGAAGAATAATAATTAACTTTTTTCTTTCAATTCCCACTGACCAGAGGTGAAGAGAATGTTCAATAAGACATCGACTGCTATCGATCCCAAATATTCTTATATCGACACCTTTGTAAGCTATCTTGAAAGGCTTTTCAAGGCTGTAACCGATTCAATTGAAAGGGTCGTTTCTTATTTCAGCAATCTTTTTTGAACAAAGAAATTCTAAGGCGGAAAATGGCTGAATAATTTTTTTATTAAGTCCATAACTATCTGCAAAAAAGGACGCCCGTAAGGGTGTCCTTTTTTAGTGCCCGGAAAAACGGATTCGCAAACAGGATGCGGCAGGGTCGTTTTCGATTATGCCATCGCCCACTATAGGGCAAAATTCGGCGGGCGTTAAAATCTTTTTTGTTTAGTAGGTTTTCCACAAGAAAGCGGCTGCGGCGTGTCCGCTTTCGATTACGCCATCGCCGTTGCCCG
>JAFLUL010000058.1 GCA_022508845.1 Oscillospiraceae bacterium
CAGACAGAAGCTTTTTGGTGTTAGTCATAAATTCATCCTCCTATAAAAATGATTAAATAATTATAGAATAAGAATAAATTTAAATTCAATACAATTTTGTTAAATTTTATGTAAAAATATATAAAAGTAAATAATATGTATAATAAAAATAATTTATCTAATTCAGCATATGATAAATTCGCTTGCATACAGCGAATATAAAAGCCTTTCTTTTACCTCATAGCCCAATGTTTTTTCAACCGCCTCGGAATAGATGTCTATCTGCTCACGGTATCTCTCGGGAAGAACACAGATATTGTTTATCTTATCCGTTTTATAGTCAACAATAACGGCTTTGCCGTCTTCGATAAAAACGAGATCTATCTGCCCTCTTACAACAGCCTTTTCGCCTGAAAACTCCTCGGGTATAGCGGGGTCAAAATCCCTTATGCTTTTTTGAATTAAAAAACTGTGTTCTCTGAAAACCTCGGAGGAAGCCTTAACACGCTCAAAAAAGGGCGAAGCAAAAAAGGTTTCAATGCTTTCAATATTGACGCTCTTTCCCTCTGTTTCAGTTAAGCGGGAAAGAGAAACAAGCCTCCTGATTTCGGCCGGAACGCTGATTTCACCCGATGAAAAATTGCAGAATTCCAAAAATTTATGAGTTGCCGTTCCTATATCGGCGGGAGATAGAGATGAATCAAACATAAATGCCGGCATACTCTGACCGAAAAATTTATCGGAAAATTTTTCTTCCTTTAACGCGGAGGCAGTGTGAAGAGACCGAGCGGAGCTTACGGGAGCATATTTATAAGTTTTGGATATCTGCCGCCTAATCTGGTTTTTAAGCTCTTCGTTCGGAGAAACGCTTTTGGGAAGCTCGTTTTTTTCTTCCTCGGTTTCCGGAGCATTCATAAGCCTTGCTTCAAAATCGAAGTCCGCATAAACTGCTCCGCTTCGAAACGACCGAAGGGCTGAAGCCTGCGGATGACGCATAAACGCAGCGAGGAACCACAAAATCGGAGAAACGCAGGAGCCGAGATAAAAGGCGGGGATACCGCCCTGTGAAGGAATAATATTCTCAATTTTCCTAATCGCGCTTTCGGCATTTTTAACAGCCGAAACGATAAACAGCTTTTCGCGAGCCCTTGTCAGAGCGACATAATAAATGCGCATTTCCTCCGAAAGGGTCTCATTTTTCAATGACAGCTTAACGCTTCTTGAAGAGAGAGTTTCATAGAATTTAAGATTTTCGGGTTCACGCCTTTTAAGCCCCAGCCCTAATCGGTGGGACACGCTGAGAGCGGGAGATTTATCAGACAGGTTTATTTTCTTTGTCAGGCCGGCAATTATAACAAACGGAAATTCAAGCCCCTTTGAAGCGTGCATAGTTAATATTGACACGCTGTTTTTATCTCCTCCAACGCTTCCCTTTCTGAGCTCTGCGCCGTTTTCGGTGAGAGTTTCAATATATCTTATAAATGAGGAAAGATTTTTGCCGGAATCGGAGGAAAACCTTACGCTTGCTTCATAAAGCGCGCGCAGATTTGCCTCCCGGAACTTTCCTCCCTCCATAGATAAAACGGCGGGCAGAAGAGAGGTTGAGCTGAGAAGCGTTTCAATTATTTCATCGGGCTGGGCGGTTGCGCTCAAGGCCCTGAATCTATCAAGCAGGGAGAGAAATCCGGCGGAAAGCTCATCGCCCTGCCCGGCTGAAAAAAGCAGAGCGGAATAAAGAGCAATATCCTTTTCACCGAGCGCGTCGGCGGCGTCATTTTTAATTTTCGCAGCGTGCTCGGGGGTAAACAGTCCCAACGGCGAAAGCATTGAGGCGAGAAGATCAAGGCTTCTCAGCGGATTATCAACAGCACGAAGGAATGAAACCGCCGCTTTTATTTCGGCAGCAGCAAAAAAGCCGTCGCGGGAGTCAAAGAATACGGGGATTTTTTTCTTTTTAAGCGCGGAGGAATAAGCTTCAACCCCCTTAAGAGAACGCATAAGAATGCAGAAATCTCCGTATCGCGCAGACCGCTCTTTTCCGTTTTCAAAAACTGTCAGTCCGGAATTTATCTTTTCTTCTATAAGAGAGGCAATAAAGCTTGCTTCGACAACCGCAGGCTCCGAGCCGCATGGATCAAGAACAAAAAAGGAGGCGTCGGGAGAGGAACTTTCGGGATAGGATGCGCCGTAAACAAGGCGTTCATCTTCATTATAGTTTATTTCTCCGCAGTCCTTTGACATAACGGAAGAGAATATAAAGTTTACGGCGTCGGTAACGCCTTTTCGGCTTCTGAAATTTTTGCTGAGGATGATTTTTGCTTTTTTTTGCGGGTGATTTGGGTCATATTTAGGGTATGCTTCAAGCTTTTCGGCAAATATTTCGGGACTTGCAAGCCTGAATCGGTAAATACTCTGCTTTATATCTCCAACCAAAAACAAATTTTCGCCGTTCTTTGAGAGGCAGGAAAAAACCCTGTCCTGAACGCGGTTTGTGTCCTGGTATTCATCGATCATTATTTCGCTGATACCATCCGACAGTTCCCGGGCAAAAGGTGTTTTTCCGTCGGGGGAAGATCGGTCATATAAAAGGGATACGGCAAAATGGATTATATCTGAAAAGCCATAGAGGTTTTTTTGTTTTTTTGCCTCAAAGAGAGAGGCATTAAAGCTCTTTACTGCGCTGACAAGCCCCTTTGCGGCAGGATAGAGAGCACAAATATCCTCGGCATTTTCTTCCTCACTTGCGGGATAATATTTAGATAACTCTTTCAGAACATCTTTTGCCTCATTGCGCTTTGCCTGAACGGAATTTTTCAGAGGATCGTCACTATAGCCTCTAAGAGTTGGAAATTTATTTAACGAAAGCGCTTTTTTTGCGTTTTCGATAGCCTCGGCAACGCCATTCCAATTTTTTTCCTCTTCAAGGGAATTCAGCAAATCTCTGAGGGCGTTAAGCTCGGAACAATACAGGCTTTCAAGTTTTTCTCTGAAAAAACCGTCCTCTCTGAGCTCGCTGAGAGCAGTTTCATAAAGCGAAATGCAATAGTGCGCAGCGCGGGAATAGTGCTGCGAAAGAATGCGGCCCCATACGCTTTCTAAGGCAGGAGCGGATATAAAATTATCCGCAACTGTATTTAGCCATTCTTCGGGATCGGGTTCGCTCATAGAAAAATCAGAGAGAGCAAGAATTCCGTCAAAAAGCGCGCCGTCATCGCGGCCTACCTCAAAAAGACGCAATAGAGCCCTCGTTTCCTCGGAATCGCAGTCGTAAAGTCCGTCGATTACCGCTCCTGCCGTTTGAGCTTTCAGGGCATTCTCTTCGCCCTGCTCAATGATGCCGAAATCCGGCTCAACACCGCACGCGCTGAAATTTTCCCGAACAAACCTTATACAGAAAGAGTCCATAGTGCAAACTCTCATCTCATCGAGTCTTGCCCGAAGGGAGCGCAGGAAGGCAGTGTTGCCGGTTTCGCTCATTTTTTCATTCAGGCGCTTATATATCCTAGATCGCATCTCCGCAGCCGCAGCGTTTGTAAACGTTACAACAAGAAGAGAATCGGGAGAAACGGGATTAGATTTATCGGTAAGCTTTCTTACTATTCGCTCGGTAAGCACGCTTGTTTTGCCTGAGCCTGCTGCGGCGCAGATGAGCAGAGTTCCGTTTTCGGCGTTTATAGCAAGGCTCTGTTCTTCTGTCCATTCTCTCATTTTCCGCTTTCCTCCTTCCAAAGTCTTTTAAGGGCATCCTCGTGGGACGTTTTTAAAATCGTTCGTTTTTCGCAGCTTTTTTCTTTCAGACAAACCGAGGAATAATCGCAGTAGTCGCAAATGCTGTGATCTCCCGGCTTATCTATCGGAAAGGCGTTTATTATTCCGGAATGAATATTCATACCCATCTCCGAAAGGACCTCATCTATTTTTTTATGCAGAAGTGAAAATTCATCAAGCGAAACGAGCTTTCCTTTCAGAGTGCCGTCCGCCTCTATTTTGGCGTTTATAAAAACTCCTCTTGCGGTTGCCTCCATTCCCTTTATAACTTCGGCGTTTTGCAGGATAATGCCGTTCATTCTGCCGTTTTCAAGGCGTTTTGACAGAACATCATCGCTTGAAGCGCTGCGCTCAAGAGCTTTACCTGAGCTTTTTGCAGGAACATATAGCACCCCTGCGGGAGTAAGCTCTCCGAAAAGCTTTACTCCGTTATCGCAAACGGCAAAAAGATAAATGAGCATCTGCATATTTATCCCGTAAAAAATATCGCTGAGGTCAAAATCCTTTCCGCCCGTTTTATAGTCAATAACCCTAACATAGGCTCTTTCGCCGTCATTCATTATATCTACCCTGTCCACACTGCCGGAAATAACTATTTTTCCGCCGTCCGGCAACGGAATTTCATAGGCGTTGATCCCGCCTGAGCGGCCTATATTCAGCTCGGTTGCGGCGGTTTTAAACAGACAGGTGCTGAATTCCTCTTTGCGAACCGCAATAATATGAAAAATCTCTTCTTTAAGCCTCTTTACCGTTCGCGCCATAGAAAGCGACAAACCGGAAACGCCTCCGAGATTCTTCTCGCAATAATCGTCAACAGCCTCGTTTACTATGCGCTTAATTTCAGCGTCCGTCATAGAATTCAGTTCCTCACCCATATGTTCGGACATAAAAACTTCAAGCGCCCTATGGATTATAAGGCCGTTTATTCTGGCGTCTATTCGCGAGCGGGTAAGCTTTTCAACCCCCATGCCGTAGCGGCAGAAATACATAAACGGACACTTTGAATAAGTTTCCGCTTTTGACGCGGACATAGCGATATCCTCTCCGAAAAGGCGCAGAGCCTGAGAAGGATCGCTGAAGTTTTCATCGTTTCCTGCCGCGGCACGCGAAAGCGCGGCAATTCCGGCTTCGCCTTTTTCCTCTTTAAGAGCGTCGCCTATTGCCATACGCAGCTCGCTATTCTCTTTATACATCAGAGCAAGCTGGGAAAACGCTGACGCGGGAGTTTTTATTTTTTCCTCCGGAGAAATATCGGCGGCGTTTATTTCCGATAAATCAGGCATAAGCTTTTTTATATCGGCAATTATTGCGGAGGGCTCGTTTTTTTCGCCAGTTGTTGCTGCCTCAGGATAGGATATATACAGCCGCTTCCCTGCGAGAGTTAAAGTATTGTATAGTATGAGCCTTTCCTCCTCATAGACTTCTTCCGGAAGCTTATCGAGCGCCATATCCCCCTCTGCGAGCAGACGCAGCTCCTTTGAAGAGAGAAGCCCGTCCGAAACGGAGCTTTTCGGGAATGTATTTTCGCAGAAGCCCGGAATAAAAACGACCTTTGGTGCAAGCAGTTTTGTTCTGTCAACGCTTCCAACGGTCATTTTATCTATGCCGGGGGGAATGTTTCCAACGCTGTTTCCGGAAAAAATCAGGCTCAGCAGTTCATAGAAATATGCGGGAGAAACGGCAGAGCTGCCGAGAGCTTCTTTCAGCGCGCCGAGATTTTCCATACACTCATCCCAAACGCGCGCGCACTGTATAGCCTCGCTCTCCTCTCCTTTTTGATAAAGCGACACGGCATACTCTTTAAAGTTTTCCGCGGCTTTTATCTCTTTGAGATAAAAATATACCGCGATGCAGCTCTTTTCAGGGTTTTCATCCTTGAGAGCGTCGCTCAGCTTTTTTAACGGATCGCAAATTGTTTTTCTTGTTTGGTTGATAAAGGCGAGCTTTTCTTTTGTTTCCTCGTTATCTTCATTTCCAAATCCCCTGGGATTGCGGAAAAAGCTGCTCTCCCATTCCCTGCCGTCTATCTGCCAGCGGTAAACATAGTTTTCAAGCTCAGAATACTCCATCAGAGAAACTCCCGCTATGCCTGTTTTAACAAGCGAGAGGATCCGCTCGGTTGAAAAGCCTTTTGCAGCAGTTTCAACCGCACTCAGCAAAAGACGCGCAAGAGGGTATGATAAAAGCTTTCTCCTTTCATCCCGAAAAACAGGAACACCGTATTTTTCAAGAGCTGATATAAGCGGGGCTGCCATTTCGGGGCTGCGATGCAAAACCGCCATATCACGCGCACGGCAAAACCCCTCGTCAAGAAGCTTTTTGGATGTAAGCGCTATAAACTCACATTCATCATATTTATTCGGGGCCTTAACCAAAACAACATCGTCGGTCGGCTGTTTTAACGGCTCCGCCCCGTCAAGAAAAAGTCCCTCCCCTAAAGCCATAAGGCCTGAGCTTTTCTCTCCCCGAGGAATTTCACGCTGACAAACTGAAATGCTGTTTTTTTCCGCTTCCGCTATAAGTTTGCGCCTGTTTTTAAGAGCGTGTTCAAAGCTTATCTTTTCGGAGCTTCCCGAAAAACCCACTATGCTTACAAAACAGTTTCTGCAATTAGGCAAAAGAGCGGAGATAAATTTTATCTGAGTACCGGTAAAGCCTCTGAAATCATCAAAATAGAAATCGGTTTCGGAAAAAGAAGAGGTTTTTCCGAGCTTTTCGGCGGCGGAGTTTATATTATCGGCAGAAGAAGAAAAACGCTCTGATAACAGCCCCTTAAACACGGTGAAAATAAGCGCAAGCTCCTGCGTTTTTTCTTTTAGCCTGCCGCCTGCCGCTCTTCCTGCAGCCTCAAGCTCCTCCGGAGATTTACCGGCGTTTTCCATTTCGTTAAAAAGAGAAACAAGAGCGGCAACTCTTCCGGGGCGAGAACCGTGAGATGAATAAATTTTCAGCTCACCCGACACCTGCCTTACGGCAAGACTCATCAGCACGCTTATTGCGGCGTCATCAGCCTGAGCTTTGAGCGGCTCGCCGAGCTCTTCGAGAAGCTGCCTTGAAAAACGCGAAAAGCTTGTAACAGTTATGCTGTTGCTTATTTTTTCGCCCCAAAGCTCCATCATTTCCCTGTTGCGGTCAAAATCCTCCTGCTCGGGGACTATAAGCACAGCCTTTTTGCCGCCGACGATGGTATCGTAAAGCCTTTTTGCAATATATTCTCTTTTTGCTTCCGGGTCTGCCCCCATTAAGAATTCAAGCATATTCTTCCTCCGTTTTCAGCATCCTGTTAAATGTATCAGACCAGGTGGGTCAACCATCGTACTCTACATTAAAAATTCTTCAATAAATCTTTCCCTGCCGCAAACAACTACCCGTTTTTCATCTCCGAATGCGCTAATCAGCGCAGAAACGGTTTCAGCATCGTTATCATCACACACGGCGGCAATAACGCAGCGTTTTATATCGCCGGAAACATAGAGCTTTGACAGAATAAAGCTCACATCGCTCACGGCGTTTTCACCGCGCGGAAATACGGTTATAACGGTTTTGCGGTCTTTTTTCGGAGCTATAAAAGCAAGAAGCAGCGTATACACTGCCCCGATAACTCCCCAAACAGCAAATATCGCGATAAACGCGCAAATAATGTTTTCAAGCATAATAAATGCACCTCATAACATTATATGAGGTGCCGATAGAAACGTGCGAGCTGAACTGTAAGCCGGGTTCTGTCTTTTAAGACGGTCATCTGTCTCGAACGCGAATTGCTCCGCGCCTCAAGCCACCCGTTAAAGTATTGGCCGAGCAAGCCACTTTGGTCGGTGTTGCTCCGGATAGGGTTTACAGGGCGCAAACGTCTCCGCTGCGCCGGTGAGCTCTTACCTCGCCTTTCCACCCTTACCGAATAAATTCGGCGGTATATCTCTGTTGCACTTTCCCTTAAGGTCACCCTCGGCGGCCGTTAGCCGTTATCCCGCTCTGCGGAGCCCGGACTTTCCTCACAAAAAAATTGCGCGACCGTCCATTCCGCTCGCAAAATTTATTATATCCTTTATGCGGGAAAAAGTCAAGTTTGGTAACAATATATTATATATCCCGTTAACGCATTAAGAAAACGTTATAATAAATTTTTAAGGTTGCAAAAGTTTTTGTTATCTGCTATTATGTTATCGTATTTAATAAGAAAGGAACTCTATTATGGGTATTTCGGAAGTTATCTCGCTGCTTGGAGGAGTTGCGCTGTTCCTATTCGGAATGACTCTTATGGGCGACGGTCTCAAGCGAGTTGCCGGAAACAAGCTTGAGCTTATACTATACCGTCTTTCGGGAACTCCGCTAAAAGGGCTGCTTCTCGGAACAGGAGTTACCGCGGTTATACAGTCCTCCTCCGCAACGTCTGTTATGGTTGTTGGCTTTGTTAACTCCGGTATGATGAAGCTAAAAAACAGCGTCAGCGTTATCATAGGTTCAATTATCGGCACGAGCATTACCGGCTGGGTCATATGCCTATCGTATATCGAGGGCGGAGGCAGCTTTAAAACATTGCTCTCAACTGCCACCCTCACGGGAGTTATCGCGGTTATCGGTATAATTCTTCGTCTGTTTACAAAAAATCAGTTCAAAAGACATATAGGCGATATACTTATGGGCTTTTCGGTGCTGATGTTCGGAATGTCAGCTATGAGCGGAGCGGTTGCGGGACTCGGAGAAGCGCCTTGGTTTTTATCGCTGCTCACAGGACTTTCAAATCCTTTGATGGGTATTCTTGTTGGCGCGGCGTTTTCAGCTGTTTTGCAGTCCGCAAGTGCGGCGGTTGGTATTATTCAAGCTCTCTCAGTAACGGGGGCTATGGGAGTTAGCCAAACTCTTCCCCTTTTAATGGGTGTTGCGATAGGAGCGGCGGTGCCTATTCTGCTCGCATCGGTCGGAGCAAGCTCAAATGGCAAGCGCGCGGCGTTGATTTATCCCGTTGCAAGCATTATCGGAACCGCGCTCATCGGAACGATTTTTTACGCACTCAATGCTTTTTTACATTTCAGTTTTTTATCATCAACCGTAAATCCTTTTTCGGTTGCGACGGTAAACACAATTATGCGTTTGGCGATGCTGCCGATTCTTATGCCGATGTCGGGAGCGATAATGAAAATTATTTCTCTCATCGTTAAAGAACCTGCTGCGCCTGAGGAGAGCTCCGGTCCTGCTTTAAGGCTTGAGGAACGCTTTTTAACTCACCCGGCTCTCGCAATAGAGCAATGCCGCGTTAATATATCAGCCATGGCGCAGGCATCAAAAAAGAGCGTTAGCAAAGCCATAAGACTTTTATGGGAATATTCCGAGGACGGTTTCAACAAGGTAAAGAAAATGGAAAAGGACGTTGACGTTTATGAGGATCGCCTCGGAGCATATCTTACTCAGCTTACAGGGCGGGAAATGACCGACAGGCAGAACGCCGCAGTTGCAGAGTTTTTACACTCGCTCACCGACTATGAGCGCATTTCCGACCACGCTCGCAATATCGCCGAGAGCGCAAAAGAAATGAATGACAAGGGAATTCATTTTTCCGGCGCGGCAAAAAATGAGCTTAACGTTTTGACTTCCGCAGTTAACGAGATACTTCATTTAAGCATCCGAGCCTTTGAAACCTACGACGCCGACACCGCACGAAGCGTTGAGCCGCTTGAGGACGTTATTGACGACCTCTGCGATGAAATCAAATCAAGGCATATTGAACGGATTCGCACTGGAGTTTGCTCTTTTGGCCACGGATATGTTTATAACGATATTTTAACAAACCTTGAGCGAATAGCAGACCACAGCTCAAACCTCGCCATTGCCGTTATGGAACGCAAGGACAGATCCTTCGACTCGCACGGATATTTAAAGCGTTTGAAGGCTGCTGACCGCGAAGCCTTTAACGCGGCTTATGACGCTTATGCCGAAAGATATTCATTGGACGGTATTTCAGAGTTTCAGCAGTAAACACAAGAAAGCTTTTGCGCGGCAGAGATGCTCTGCAAACGCTTTTGATTACGCTATCGCCGTTAACAAATATCTGCGGGCAATAAAACCTTTTGAAAACTAAAAATTTCCTGTTAAAAAAATTCATCGCCGCTCCTTTTGCCGGAGCGGCGATTATTTTACTTGATTCAGACTTTTAAAGCAGACCGCCTATCTTCATAAAGACGGGGGCGAAAACAAGCGAAACAATTGTCATAAGCTTTATAAGAATGTTTATTGACGGGCCGGAGGTATCCTTGCAGGGGTCGCCGACAGTGTCACCTACAACAGCCGCCTTATTGGCCTCACTGCCCTTGCCGCCGTTATGACCTTCCTCAATATACTTTTTGGCGTTATCCCACGCGCCGCCGGAATTGGACATAAATATCGCAAGCAGAACTCCCGTTACAAGCGAGCCGGCCAGCAGACCTCCGAGAGCGTCCGCTCCGAGAATTATGCCAACGGCGATCGGAACCAAAACCGCCATAACTCCGGGAACAAGCATCTCTTTAAGAGCCGCAGTTGTTGAAATATAAACGCAGGATTTATAATCGGGCTTTCCCTTTCCCTCCATAATTCCGGGAATGGTTCTGAATTGGCGGCGAACCTCCTCAATCATCTTATATGCCGCTTTTGAAACAGATTCCATTGTTAACGCGGAAAAGATAAACGGGAGCATACCGCCTATAAGAAGGCCTATGGTAACCCGGTAGTTCAGAATGCTGAGTCCGGTAACAGAATCGATCTGAGCCGCCTGAGAATAGCTGAAAAACAGAGCGAGAGCGGTAAGGGCGGCCGAGCCTATCGCAAAGCCCTTTCCCATGGCGGCGGTTGTGTTTCCCACTGCATCAAGCTTATCTGTTATTTTACGAACGCTCTCGTCAAGTCCGCTCATTTCGGCAATACCGCCGGCATTGTCGGCTATAGGACCGTAAGCGTCAACTGCAACGGTCATTCCCGTTGTTGAAAGCATACCAACGGCGGCAAGAGCTATGCCGTAAAGTCCCGAAAGCTCATAGGAAATAAAAATACCCACGCATATTAAAAGAATCGGAACAACAGTGGAACGCATACCTACTGCCATACCGCTTATCAGAGTTGTTGCGGCACCTGTTTCGGACTGCTCGGCTATTTTTTTAACAAATTTATAGTCGCCGGAGGTGTAAATCTCCGTAACTATTCCGATCACAAGCCCCACTACAAGTCCGCTCACTATTGCAAGACCCTGTTTGAAACCGCCGAAAAACACCTTACTGAAAACCACTGCGCAAATAAGAACCAGCGCTGCGCAAACATATGAGCCTGTCTTAAGGGCGGTGTGGGGATTCGATTTATCGTTGCCCCTAACAAAGAATGTTGATATAACCCCGGCAAATATTCCGAGTGCGGCAATTATCAGCGGATACACCGTTCCCGCGCCTTCAAAAGCGGCGTTAACGCCTATGCCGAGGGTTATTGCCGAAACAATCGCACCAACATAGCTTTCAAAGAGATCTGCTCCCATTCCGGCAACATCGCCCACATTATCGCCCACGTTATCGGCTATAACCGCAGGATTGCGGGGATCATCCTCGGGAATGCCGGCCTCAACCTTGCCGACCAGATCCGCGCCTACATCGGCGGCCTTTGTGTAAATTCCTCCGCCTACTCTCGCAAAAAGGGCAATTGACGACGCTCCGAGAGAGAAGCCTGTTAAAATTTCAGCGTTATGGCTTATTATATATATAACCGAGCATCCGAGAAGCCCTAAGCCAACAACGCACATTCCCATAACGCTGCCGCCCGAAAAGGCAATCGAGAGAGCCTTGTTCATCCCGCTCGTTCTTGCGGCGTTTGCTGTTCGAACGTTAGCCTTTGTTGCCGCAAACATACCGATATATCCGGCAAAAACCGAAAAGGCCGCGCCAACTAAAAAACAAACCGCCGTCATCCAGCTGATAAAGGCGCAGATGAGAGCAAACAAAGCCAGAACAAATATAATTAAAATCCGGTATTCAGCAAAAAGAAACGCCCTTGCTCCCTGCGAGATGCTGTCGGCTAATTCCCTCATTTTTTCAGTTCCCGGATCCGCCTTTGACACCTTAACGGTTTTTACCGCAGAAAAAATAAGCGCAACCACAGCAAAAGCCGGCGCAAGCCAAACAAGATTTTCCATAATATCAGCTCCCTCTTCTGAGAAAAATGATCGAAGTAAAATAGTATAATATATTATTATATACCGAACACCGTAAAAAATCAAATAAAAAAACCCGCAGAAGTGTTCAAAATGCGGCACATAAATGAAAGTTCAGTCAAGCTCATACTTTTTTTTGATTTTCGGGAAGAAATGAGAATAGAAAAAAACGGTTGAAAACTGCTTAACTGACACATAAGTGCCAAAGAAAAAGCCCTTAAAACCGTGACGGAATACCCTGTTGAAGGTATCACGCGCCATTTTTTTAACTATACCGTAGGAATCGTGCTGAACGGAGCTTTTTCCTATAAAATCTTTCCATTGAAAATAGTGGTGAACAACTTTCAGATCTATTTTCGGAACAGACGAAAAATTCCACGGCATACTATCGCTTACATTCTGATCAACCTTTTTTGCCCACTCTTTTATTGTGGACGGAATTTTATACTGAGGATAATCGTTTTTCCACATTTCATATATTTCGGAGTTCGGAGCGGGGAAAAGGATATTTACATCTATGAGTGAAGCGGGAAGGCTCTTTGCAAAAGAAACCGTATGCTTCATTTCTTCGGGGGTCTCGCCCGGAAAGCCTATAATAAACGACGCCTGAACGGTTATTCCGGCGTTTTCACACCATTCAACAGTCTTTTTTGCAAGGTTCAGGTCAATATTCTTTTTTATGGTCTCTATTCTCTCGGGCGAACCGCTCTCAATTCCGAAGAGTATCCATCGGCAGCCGGCCTTGAACATAAGCTTAATATCCTCTTCATTAAGAACGCCGAGACGCATCTGGCATCCCCAAACAAGGTCATAGTTTTTTTCAATGAGCATATTGCAGAGCTCTGTGCGTAAATTTCTGCGCGGGCAAAAAAGCTCATCAGAAAAATATATACCGTTTGCTCCGCATTTTTCAACAAAAAACTCTATATCGCGCATAACCTGCTTTGGGTCTCTGCAGCGGTTGCAGCCCTGATGGAACTGCTTATTTGCGCAAAAAATACAAGCCGCCGGGCAGCCCTTTGAAGAATGGAGATAGAGCATTTTTGTACAGTTGAAAAAGGTTGAAAAATATGTCTCAGGCTCAACCAGACTCCAATCCATATCCGGAAATTCCATAAGATCGGCAACAGGGCGCATAGGATTTTGAATGAATTCGCCGTTTTTTATATACGCAAGTCCCCGAATATCGGAAACGTCCTCACCCTTTTCGAGAGCATTTGCAAGCTCAAGCCAGGTTATCTCACCCTCTCCGAGCATAACAAAATCCGGCTGAGCCTCCCTTAAAATCATTTCTGGAAGGGAGCTCGGAGCTTGCCCGCCCCAAACAACCGGAGCCTTTGTAAGCGTTCTTATTTGAATTGTCAATTTTTTCGCATCAAGTCCGCTCAAAAAAGAAAGAGTTGAAATACCTATTATATCGGGGTTAAATTTTTTTATCTCGTCAGAAAGATTTGTTTTTTTTGATGACCGCTCATAAATCCTCACCCGATGCCCGTTCGACTGAAGGAAGCTCGCAATGGAAATAAGCCCAAGCGGAAGCGAGGGCATACGAAGATATACAGGAACCTGAGGATTGATGAAAAGAATATTCAAACAAATCACCGATTTTCATTATATCAAAGCAAAAAGTTTTTGTCAATTCACGGAAATACCGTTTTCCTCTTTAACCTTATTAACAATAAAGGTTATTATAGTCGGAAATGGACTATTTTTACAGTCCGATTTGGCATATTTTTTATAATAGACATACAAGAATTTAGGATTGGAATATAGTTTTATGAAGAATTACCGCGAGAAATTGCGCGATCTCAGAGAGGACAGGGATGTTAAACAGTCCACACTTGCAGTTTTACTGGACACTACCCAGTCAAATTACAGCAAATATGAGCTCGGGCGCAGCAGGCTCAGCATTGAGGACCTTAAAACTCTATGTGAGTTTTATAACGTTTCCGCCGATTATCTTATGGGGCTGCCGGACGGTATGCCCTATCCTAAGGACTGAATAATAATGAAGCTAACCGACAAAGAGGTCTCCGATCTCATAAAAGCGTCCGCGCTTAACAACTCAGATATTTATTTCACCTTATCCAAGATGCCCTCGGGGGACGAAATAAAGGAGTTTTCGAGGGAGCTTGACTGCAAAATTCTTGTTCTCACACCGCGTAATTCGTTTACTAAAACGAGCGAAACGGTTATATACTCGGATATCGGGGCTGCACTGAACGAAAATTTTACTGATTTTCTCATTTCGGAAAATATTTCTGAAATTCTGCTGCCGTTTTATGAGTGTGCCGATTCGCTCGAATACGGCTATCGGGCAGCCTATGCAAATATTGCGGAAATAAGAGCTTCAACAGGAAAGCAGTTTCATATAACCGGGATCTCACCGAACATAACGACCGGCGAAAAAATTTTCTCGCTTTTGGGATCGGATAAATATATTCAGGCGGGAATTGAAAACGAAACGGTTTTCAAAGGAATAAAGACAGCAAGCGATAAAAGCAAATATCACTATACCGCTGCCGAATGCGAAAAATCGCCGTTTGATAAGAGCATTGTATTGTTTTCAACAAGACGGCAGGCCGAGGAATTTTCGCTTTTTATGTATAAAAGACGAACCCCCTTCACAATAGTTCACGGAGGAATTGACAAAATCAAAATAAATGAGGCGCTGAAAAGCTTTTTATCGGGCGAGGTTAATATTCTGCTTGCAACAAAATTTATTATTCCTGCCTATTCGCTTTTATGCTCGGACAAGCTTATTTACTGCGGCCTTCCCTACAGCCGTTCTCATGCTCTGCGCTGTTTGAGCCTTTCAAAAAACGGAAAAATGGATTGCATTTTCAGCGAGGATGACGTTATCCTCACAGAAAAGCTCATATTATCATTCTCAAAAGAGCTTGGAACGTACGAGCCGGACTACATAAAAAACAGAAATAATATGTTTAACGATTTTTTAGATCAGCTTCAATATTAAATTCACATTTGACATAAAATTTTGTTTATGATAAAGTTTATAAAAAGAACTCGGGTGATATAATATGGGGCCTCAAAAAAAACAAAAGCTGACCGGAGCGAGAATTCTAACAGAAACTCTCATTGAACAGGGAGTTA
>JAFLUL010000059.1 GCA_022508845.1 Oscillospiraceae bacterium
CTGTAATATTCCATATGAAATATTTTCGGAGCTTAAAAAATATCAGACTCTTATGCTCAGAAAGCCGTTTAAGGAAAATGAGACAGCTGAATTTTCCTATGATATTCATAAGTATTTCAGCAGTATTCTCAAAGGTGAATACGAGCCGCTTGAAAAAAAGAAAAACTCCCTTATTATCAAGCCGAAAAACGTTTACAGCGATTTCTTTGAATATGCAAAGGAAACGGTGTGGTACGGCCGCAGAAGGGGAGCCTCAGTTTACGGAAAAAGCGAAATATCGCAAATTATTTAATTGAAGGGAGCCGAAAGGGATGACGGCCGTCAAACGCTTTTTTTATCAGCACCGGATCTTTTTCGGTCTGTTTGCTTTTATTCTCATTTATGAAACAGTTGTGGGCAATAATTGTTCGCCTTGGCTCGTGAACGACCACTTTTTTGTTTTTTATGTTGTTGATTTCAGCATGGGATTCTGCTCCAGAATTTTGCCCGGAGCGATTTACAGGCTTTTGTTTAATGAGGCAACAACTCGGGCGGTTTCCGTTTATGCATCGGTGTTGCTCATTGTTTTTTTTGCCGGAGTGTGCGTTTTTCTTGAAAAACTGGTTTTGCATACTTCAAAGGAAAACAAAATGCTGTGTTTGTTTTTCGTTTTGCTCTTTATAACGGGCCCCGCGTCGTTTTCTCTTTTTGTTTCCTGGCTCGGAGTTATTGATTTTTATTGGGTTCTTTTAACGCTTTTATTCTTTGTTTTTCTTTCAAAAAAGCAATTATATATTTTAATTCCATTCCTGTTTTCTCTTTGCATTTTTGTTCATTACGGGGCTATGGTCTCATATATCCCGATGATGGCAATAATTATTTTATATAAGATAAGCGTTTCCGGCGAAAAGGGCGAAAAGAAACTGCTTTGGGCGGTTTTTTCGCTGAGCGTTATTTTCGCGTTTGTAACAACGCTGTATTTTATGCTCTTTGAACGGCAGAATCTTGTTTATGATATGCAGGAGTTTGACTCGCTTATCTTGGAGCGGGGCGCAAAATATACCTATTATTACGACTATGAGTTTTATAAAAGCATCTCTGCTCAGATGGGAGTTTCCGCCGACGATTATATTTTCAGCGACGGCAATCTTATTATGCGTTTATTAAAGCTCGTTCAAACCCAGTTTGAATCCACGTTTAACAGGGATTTTAAGATAGGCTCAATGCAGGAGCTTGCGTTTGCGGGCTTGGTTCTTGTTCCCGTTGCAGGAGTTATTTTCAGCGCGATTTTTGAGAAAGTATTTAAAAGCGGAGAGAAAAACGCCGTTAAAAAATTCTCTCTTTCGCTTGTTCCGCTTCTGTTTTTGCTCACGCTCGTTTTCGGAACCTTATTCTCAACCGACACCTTCCGCTGGCTGTCGCACACTCTTTTGCCCCTTTTTACCGTGTTTTTATATGTTGCGTATTACGAGGGGGACAGCATTTTTAACGGGATAAGGCGAAAACTTAATTTTTTGCCGGTTCCCGCTGCTGCTCTGTTTTTCATCTTATACGCTTCGTGCGCGCCGACATTATAAGGGAGGAACGGTATGAAAAAATATATCTTCACGGCATTTCTTCTTTTATTCTGGTGTGTTTCGGCGTTTTTCGGCGAAATGAGAGAGCTTATTCTTATCGCGGGATTTGCGGCGGTTTTATTAAGCCTGCTGCTAATAAAAAAGCGCGTTATTTCCCTCTCCCTGTCGGCGGCGGTCATAATAGGGGAAAGCGTTTTCGATATTGATTTTTTGCTTCGCCTTGCTCCCGCTCTCATCCTCGTTTTTTCCCATATTTTAGCTATGGGCGCGAATGAGGAGAAAAAGAAAAAAACGAACTCAGCGCGCGATTCGGTTTATTCTTCAGTCCTCTTTGCGGGCGGTATTTCAGCTGCCGCGCTGATATACGATATTATTTTCTCGGTGAGAAATCCCGTAAGCTTTGCCTTTTCCCGTATGTATTGGATCTTTGCAGGAATAGCGGTTTATTTCGTTATCTTTATTTTCCGCTTTGCAAAGAGAGCCTATAAAAAAAGTTCCTACCGAGTTTTTTTGCCGGTTTATGTTTGTGCGTTTTTATGCTTTGTTTTTTCGGCGGCGGGATATCTGATGAATTTCGTTTTGTATGATCTGTTTTTTGCCTTTTTTCCGTGGCTTATTTTCCTTGCCGTTATTGCGGCTTCTGATGACCCGCTTTCGGTATGTTCATCCGAGGGCTTTATCGGAGAAACGACCGAATTTTTATCGGATGGGGGCAAATTATGATTTTAGTTGCGGGCGCGGGTTTTTTAGGCTCGTATCTCATAAAATATCTCTCTGAAAACACTGATGAAAATATCCTCGCCGTATCGCGCAATATATCCTCTTTGCCCGTTTTTCCCAAAACCCGGTATTTTGAATGCGATATGGGGAATCAATCGGATGTTTCCGCTCTCGCAGAGCGCTGCGGCGGCGAAAAGCTGACCGTTTTTTATCTTGCCGCAATGCACAGTGTTGACCGCCTTTTTCTTCATCCCGACGAGGGGAGAAAAATAAATATCGACGCTCTTTCGGCGTTTCTCAAAACCGTTCCCGATATAGAAAAGCTTTTTTTCGCGTCAACGGACTGCGTTTACGGAGAAAACCCGCCGGGAACAGGTAAGTTTATGGAGACGGACAGGGCTCTGCCGATAAATGAATACGGCCGCCAAAAGCTTGAAGCCGAAAAAATAGTCCGCTCTTACGGCTATACCTCTGTAAGATTTGCCTATATGCTGGGAAAATCTCTCATTTCAAGGCCGCATTTTTATGATAATATAGCGCAAAGCCTGTCCCGCTCAGAGCCTGTTTATATGATAGACGGTATGGTTCGCTCCTCTCTCTCCTATAAAACCGCCGCCGAGCTGCTTGCAAAGCTTTCTTTTTTGCCCGCCGGAGAGCTTCCAAGCACGGTAAATCTCTGTTCGGACGGCGAATATTCAAAATATGATTTAGGACTGTATATCGCCCGCGGGCTCGGCTTTTCATCGGAGCTTATAAAAAAAATCTCCGAAAAGGAAGCGGAAAGCTTTTTTAAGGAGAAAAGGGCCTCAAGAATTGTTATGGATAATTCTCTGCTTAAAACGCTGCTCGGTATAGAGAGCATAGCTTTGGAGGAATAAAAATGCTGATAACAAGA
This sequence comes from Oscillospiraceae bacterium, assembly GCA_022508845.1. Classification (GTDB taxonomy): domain Bacteria; phylum Bacillota; class Clostridia; order Oscillospirales; family Acutalibacteraceae; genus RUG806. The sequence continues at coordinate 3,172 of JAFLUL010000059.1, forward strand.
ACTCCGTTTCGTATGTCTTTTTTCGGCGGAGGAACTGATTTTTATGATTATTATTCAAAATACGGAGGCAGCGTTTTATCAACTACCATAGATAAATACTGCTATCTTTCCATTCGTCCGCTCCCGCCGTTTTTTGATTATAAAAGCCAGCTCACATATTCTGTTATCGAGCGGTTTAACACGGCGGACGAGGTTCGCCATCCGCTTGTAAGAGCCGCGCTCAAATATATTCCCACCGAGCGAATTCAGATAGCCTACGACGCCGATCTTCCCGCTTCCTCCGGCATAGGCTCAAGCTCTGCTTTTGCCGTTGGGCTTGTTCAGGGGCTTTATGCGCTTAAGGGCGAGTTCCCCGATAAAATGGAGCTTGCAAAACAGGCAATTTATCTTGAGCGCGATTTATGCGAAGAGGCGGGCGGAGTTCAGGATCAGCTTGCGGCGGCGTTCGGCGGCTTTAACCGTATGGACTTTTCCTCAGAGGGCTTTAAGGTAACGCCCCTTGATGTTTCAAAAGAAAGGCTCAGCGAGCTTAAAGATAATCTGGTTTTGATGTTTACCGGCTTTACCCATTTTTCAGGTGCGGTTGCCGAGGAACAGAAAAAAAATATTCCGTCAACCCTATCTCAGCTTGACGAGATGAAATGTATGGTGGATGTTGCGCAGGATATTCTTCGTTCGGGAAAAATTGACGATTTCGGGCGCCTGCTCAATCACACCTGGGAGCTGAAAAGAACCCTCTCAAACAGAATAACGAATTACGATATAGACCTTTTATACAGCCGCCTTAAAAACGCCGGTGCGCTGGGAGGAAAGCTGCTCGGGGCGGGCAGCGGAGGTTTTATGCTGCTGTATGTTCCCAAAGAGAGGCAGAGTTTTCTCAAACAGACCTTTTCGGAGCATCGCTTTATTCCGTTTTCGTTTGAAAACACCGGAACAAAAATTATATATCAGGGGCAGTAAGGCTCATTATATTTTTGAATTGCAGAAAGGAGGCGCGCTATGAATATTTTGCTTATAAACCCGAAGGCGGAGGGATATACCCGCTCTGTAACTCTGCCGTTGGGGCTGCTTTCAATTGCCTCTTATCTCAAGGCAAACGGACATAATGTAAGGCTTTACGACAGATGCGTTGAAGAAATATCCGCTGAAAATGCTGCCGGGTCTTTTAAGGCTGATATAGTTGGCGTGTCTCTCATATCGTATAAGGCGCTGGAGGATTCTCTTTATATTTCTGAATTTTATAAAAAGCTCAATATCCCCGTTATATGGGGAGGGCCGCTCGCCTCGGAGCTTCCAAGCGCTGTATTCAAATATCCCTGCGTTGACGCTGTTTCAATTGGCGAAGGCGAGGAAACCTGGCTTGAGCTTGCAAACGCCTATGAAAATGGCGCTCCTGATTTAAGCTCGATAAGCGGGCTTGCTCTAAGAAAAAGCCCGTGCGGATATTATTTAACACCTCAGCGGGATTTTATTGACCTTGCCTCTCTGCCCGATACGGATTGGAGCTTAATTGACGTACCTAAATATTTTCAGTCGTCCTATGGCTGCAGGCGAATGCTCTATCTCTATTCTGCAAAGGGCTGTCCGTTTAGCTGCGTTTTTTGCTATAATAAGGACTTTCACCGCTGCGTTTACCGCAAACGTCCCGTTGACGCGCTCCTCAGGGAGATAAAAGTTCTTGTAAACGAATACGGTATGGACGGAGTTTATTTTGCCGATGAATTATGGTGCCGCAATTCGATAGAAATGCGCGGAATCTGCGATGCCCTTAAATCGCTGAACCTCAATTTTGTTTGGGGCTGTCAGACCCGTATCGGTATGTTCTCTCAGGAGGATCTTAAATATATGGCAAACGCGGGCTGCCGCTGGATTTTCTTCGGTGTTGAGAGCGGCTCAAAGCGTATTCTTCAAAAAATGAATAAACGCATTGCATATGAGAAAATAGTTTCGTCCTTTGCCGACTGCAAAAAGGCAGGCATAGTTGCAATAGGCTCGTTTATTGTGGGTTTTCCCGAAGAAACTCCCGAGGATCTGAAAAAAACAATAGAGCTTATAGAGCAGCTCGACACTTCTCTTATAAATCTCAATTTCTTTATAGTTATGCCCGGCTCCGAAATTTATAAGCAGATGATCTCCGACGGGAGATATCCGGAGATAACCGACCTTAATATGCTCAGAGAAGCCGATTTTATGCTGCGCCCCGACGGAAACTATTCCGAAATCCCAACGCGCGATATGAAGGTTGTTCAGTCGTGGTATATGTGGAGGTCGTTTTCTTCAAATAATATAAACGTTGGAAGCATAAAAACCTCCTTCACCAAAAAGGTGATCTCCGATGCGCTTAAATCTCTTCGCGGCGAAACTCTGAAAAGCTTTGTTCTTTCTTCGGTTTATGCGGCAAAAGAATTTTTGATAATCGCCTTTTATGCCCATTTTTTTCCCGGCATTAAGAAAAAATACGGCATTAAAAAGAAGGGCAAAAATTAACGTCCCAAGCTTTTTTGCAAGGGACGTTTTTTTGTTTGTTAAATTCTTCCGTAAAGCTCGTTCCAGGAGCGGAATTTCTTTTTGTTGATTGAAGAGAGCTGTTCGGAGGTAAATCTTATAGCCCAGTTCCCTTCGGCAATTCCGGGCTTATTAAGTCGGGTGTCGGAGCCGTAAAGCAGGAGATCCTGAACCGGGAAAATCGCGAGCGAGGAATGGCTTAAGAGCATATTCCTGAGTATCGTATCGTAGCAGTTGTTCCAGTTGTCAGTGTCCGTGTAGCCGAAATAGTCAAGCAGTCTCTTTTTGTCGTGTGCGCTCAGCTCCCAAACATAGCCCAAAAGGGTGTTGTTGTCGTGAGTTCCGGTGTAGGCAACGCTGTTTTTATCGTAGTTATGCGGCAGGTGAGGGTTGGATGCGTCCGATAAAAAGCCGAACTGCAAAACTCTCATTCCCGGGAAACCGCTATCGTCAACAAGCTGCCGAACTTCTTTAGTTATATCTCCGAGATCCTCGGCTATTATGAGTTTATCTTTTCCGGCTGCTTTGAGAGCATTTATAAGCTCCATACCGGGGCCTTTTATCCAGGTTCCGTTTTTGGCGGTCTTTTCGGTGGCTTTAACGCTGTAATAGCTCTCAAATGCTCTGAAATGGTCTATCCGAACTCCGTCAAACAGCTCGCCGGTAAAGCTCATACGCTCTTTCCACCATTTATAACCGTCCTTTTTCATTTCATTCCAGTTATATAATGGATTGCCCCAGAGCTGACCGTCTTCGGCAAAGTAGTCCGGGGGAACCCCGGCAACGCAGGCGGGGTAATTTTTTTCGTCAAGGTCAAAGAGCTTTTTATCAGCCCAAACGTCCGATGAATCGGTTGAAACATAAATGGGCATATCGCCGATTATTTTAACGCCCTTTTTATTTGCATAGGCCTTGATTTCAAGCCACTGAACAAAAAACTCATACTGGATAAACGCCCAGGTTTTGAAAACATCGGCGTTGGGGGTACTGTTATCCCATTTTTGCCACTCTTTATTGCCGTTTGATGCCTTCAGAGCCATAAACTCGCAAAATTTTTCAGTGTGGGGATGTTTTTTGAGGAAGACTGTGATTTTTTCCTCTTCGTTAAAGCGCATTGCCGCCTTCCCCAAAAGAGCTATGCGCTCTTCCCAGAGCCTTGAAAATTCGCAAACATAGGGAGTTTTTTGCTTTGAAGACTCAAGCTCTTCGTTTGTTATCAGCCCCTTATTATAAAGCGATCTAAGGTCTATAAAATATGGATTAAGACTGAATGCGCTGTATGATTTATAGGGCGAATTGCAGTTGTCGGGAAGGCAGAACGGAAGCACCTGCCAAAAGGAAAATCCGGCGTCGCTTATTATATCTATCCATTGTTTTGCCTCTTCTCCGAACGCACCGCAGGAAAACTGCCCCGGGAGCGTTGAAACGTGCATAAGCACACCGCTTGAACGCGTCATATGATAAACCTCCTTAAACTACGGTCTCAATATTTAGATCTCAGAGTTAAGATATTAGAGTTTAGTTTAGGAAAACACTGCGTGTTTTGATTATAATTATAGTGCCGGGCGCAGGTCCGTAATCAACTCTTAACTCTAAAATCTAAACTCTAAGCTTAATTGAGTTACAGCAATTTCTCAATTCCCTCGCTGCTGTATTTTTCGCCGGCTCTTTTCTTTTTAAGCTGGTTTGTCAGGGTGTTGTAGGTTTTGCGGGTAACGGGATAGAGAATTAAAAATACCAGCGAAAGCCCTATAATAACGGCGGGGATAATTGAAGAAACGTTTTCCATTCCCTTAACAATGCTCTCGGCAGGGCGAACAAAGGTTGCCGCGTCCGCTCCCGATTCGCTTGTTGTGTCGTAGCCGTAGGCCCCCAAAATAATTCCCTGAAGAAGAATCCCGGTGGCGGAGCCGAATTTTTGAACAAGCTGCGGAAAAGCGGTTATAATGCTCTCTCTACGTTCTCCGTTATTTCCGTTAACAAATTCGTCAAGCTCAACTATATCGTAAGACATTGAGTAAAACACCGTCCAGAATGTTGAAAGCCCTATCCCAAGCAGCAGGGGAGCCGCAACCAGCATAATTTTGAAGCCGCCGATTGAAGCGTCAAGCCCAACTATTTTTGCCATAGCTAAGCCTATTGCCGAAATGCTTATAAAAATAAGGCAGGCGGTGCGGCGGTCGGTTTTTTCGGACACCTTGGTTACTATCGGAACAGTTGCCGCCATCGTTACAACCAAAACTCCTATAACAATAGCTATGCCGGAATTATAGTCAACTCCTATGCAGTCAACAACCATATATGAGAGATTGCTCTGAAGCATTGAATTTCCCGCAAGAAAGAAGAAAACGAACAGCAAAAAATATTTAACGGGCTTTAATTTAAGGATTTCTCCAAACGAGCGGAGAGTTGGTTTTATCGCCAGTCCTTTTTGAATTTGCTCGTTTTCCTTTGCCGTTCTCACCTGATAAACGCCCTTGAGGGAAGCAGCGCAGATAAGCCCCGCCAGCACCGCGAGAATTGAAAGCCCTCCGGCAACGTGGATATATGTTATTGCCCCAACTCCTACAAGCGCGGGCATAATATTCCCGAGCCCTATGCAGAAGGCGTTTATAAAAGACGCAGTACCGCGTATTTTCGTTCTCTCGTCATAGTCCTCCGTAAGCTCCGCAACAACCGCGTAATACGGAATGGTATACATTGTGTAAAACAGCCATATGAGCATTGATATAACCGTATAGAAAACCATTTTAAGCGCCTGCGATTCTCCGAAAAGGGTGTTTCCCAGAGTGCTCCACGCGATTATAAAGCATATCCCGAGCGGTAAAACGGATTTCAGCATCAGCTTGCGCTTGTTTGCCCCGGGCTTGTCCGATATGTTTCCGAGTATGGGATCGGTTACGGCGTCCCAGGCTATCGAGATAAAAATAACTATACCCGCGATATTGGGCTTAATATGTATTATCTGCACTAAAAATGTTAAAAAATAAGTGTAATACATATTATACAGCAGCGATTCCGTTGCTATGCCGAACGCATATCCGAGTTTTTTCTTTTTTGTTAAAACGGCAGGTTTAGTTTCCATATTTTTCATCCTCCCTTTTTGATATAATAACATAAATACCGGTTTTGCGCAAGAAAATAAACTTGTATAATCGCATTTATTATGATAAAATTTTCCTATCAGAAAAAGGAGCGAAATAAATATGACGGCGGTTATTTTGGCAGGCGGAAAGGGAACAAGGATGAGCGGGCTTTTTCCAGATATCCCAAAGCCCCTTATTCCCGTTTGCGGGAAAAGCGTTCTCCTGCGGCAAACGGAGGCCCTTGCGGCAAACGGCATAAAAAAAATCATAATAGTAACCGGTTATCTCTCGGAAAAAATTGAGAGGGATGTTTCGTTATGCAAAAAGAAAAACGCCGATATTTCTTTTTTCACCGAGAAAACCCCCTTGGGCACCGCCGGCGCGCTTTTTAAGCTGGAGCTAAACGACGATTTTTTGCTGCTTGGGGGCGATCTGATTTTTGATGTCAGCTTTGAAAAAATGCTCGCCTTCCACAAAAATAATAACGCCCTCGCAACGCTCTTTTCCCATCCGAACAGCCATCCCGCCGACAGCGCCCTCATTAAAGCGGACGAGCAGGGCAGAATAACCGATTTTATCCCAAAGGAAAACAGAGAGGGATATTTTCAAAACCTCTGCAACGCCGGAATTCAGATTATTTCGCCCGAGCTTTTAAGGCTCTTTCGATGTGACGGTAAGGCCGATCTTGATGCGGATATTCTGCGTCCGGCAGTTAAAACAGGGCGTATTTTTTCATATAAGAGCAGTGAATATGTGCGCGATATGGGAACGCCCGAAAGATATGCCGCGGTATCTAAGGACGTTGAACGCGGCTTGGTTTCGCAAAGGAACCTTAATAATAAGCAGAAGGCGGTTTTCCTGGACAGGGACGGCACGATCAACGTTTTTAACGGGTTTATAACAAGTCCCGGGCAGCTTAGCCTCATTCCCGGTGCGGCTCAGGCGATAAAAAAAATAAACAGCCTCGGGTATCTCGCTGTTGTTATAACAAATCAGCCCGTTATCGCCCGCGGGGATATAACGGAGAGTGAGCTTAAAAATATTCATAACAGGCTCGAAACGCTTTTAGGGGAAGAGGGAGCGTATCTTGACGGCATTTTTTATTGCCCCCACCATCCCGACAGCGGCTTTATAGGCGAAAGAACCCGGCTTAAAATAAAGTGCGAATGCAGAAAACCCGCGCCGGGGCTTATTTTGCGCGCGGCACGGGAATTTAATATTGATCTGTCTCAGTCCTATATGGCAGGAGACTCGCGGAGAGATATTTTTGCGGCTCAAAACGCGGGATGCACCCCCGTTTTTATCGGCGATGATCTCCCCGAAAACTCTCCGAAAAACGCCCTTCTCTTTGGCAGTTTAAAAGAATTTGCCGATTCACTTTAGGGAAAAGCTATAAAGAGTTTAGGGTTAAGATAATGGATCTGCGGTCGGTATTATAATATATAATCAAAACACGCAGCATTTCCCGAATCTAAACTCTAAACTCTGAAAATTTATTAAGAGTTATTTTTTGCAGCTCTGTTTGCAGCAGGCGCAGTCGCCGCAGCAGGCGGAGCCTTTATTTTTTTTCCTAAGCCGCAATATAACGGCAAGAGCGATAAGCCCCGCTATTATTATAAAAATAACAACATCCCAGAAATTTATTTTACATTCCTCCCGAAACAACTCCTATAAGATGAACGAGCAAAGCGGCTATCCACGCAACGGCGCATTGCCATACAACAATTCCTCCTGCCCAAAGCCTGCCTAACTCTCTTTTAACCGACGCAATAGCGGCAACGCAGGGGGTATACAGCAGCGAGAAAACGAGCATACACGCCGCTGAGAGAGGAGTTAACGCGCTTGCTACGGTAGAGCCGAAAAGAACCTCCATGGTTGAAACAACGCTCTCCTTTGCCATAAAGCCGCTTATAAGCGAAACGCATATCCTCCAGTCACCGAGACCTATCGGTTTCAGCACGGGGGCTATTAAGCCTGCGATAGCGGCAAGAATACTTTCCTCGGAATTTTCCGTCATAGAAAAATGTATATCAAAGCTGTTTAAGAACCAAACAACAACGCTTGCTATGAGAATAACCGAAAAAGCTCTCTGCAAAAAGTCCTTAGCCTTGTCCCATAACAGTCTTATAACATTTTTTGCTCCCGGAAGGCGGTAGTTCGGCAGCTCCATAACAAACGGAGATGCTTCTCCCTTAAACAGCGATCCTTTAACAAGCAGAGCCATAAGTATTCCGGCGAAAATTCCGAAAAAGTAAAGCCCGATCATAATAATTGCCTTATATTCCTTAAAAAAGGCGTTAACAAAAAAGGCGTAAATCGGGAGCTTTGCGGTGCAGCTCATAAAAGGAGTTAAAAGAATTGTCATTTTTCGGTCGCGTTCGCTGGGCAGGGTTCTCGTTGCCATAACCGCCGGAACGGTGCAGCCAAAGCCCATAAGCATCGGAACAATGCTTCTGCCTGAAAGACCTATCTTTCTGAGCAGCTTATCCATAAAAAACGCAATTCTCGCTATATAGCCGCTGTCCTCCAAAATGGAAAGGAAAAAGAAAAGAGTTACAATTATCGGCAAAAAGCTCAAAACGCTGCCAACGCCGGAAAAAATACCGTCAATAAGAAGGCTGTGAAGCACTTCGTTAACTCCCGCGTTTGTAAGCGCGCCGTCAATAAGGGCGGTGAGCGCGTCAATTCCCGTTTCGAGCAGCCTCTGCAGACTGCCGCCGATAACGTTAAAGGTCAAATAGAAAACCAGAGCCATTATTGCGATAAAGGCGGGGATGGCGGTGTATTTTCCCGTGAGGATACTGTCTATCCTTTCGCTTCTTTTTCTCTCTTTGCTCTGAACGGGCTTTTTAACGGCGGAGGAGCAAACCTTTTTTATAAAAGAAAAGCGCATATCGGCTATTGCCGCGCTGCGGTCAAGAGCGCGTTCGTTTTCCATTTGAACGATGATATGCTCTATCATCTCTTTTTCGTTTTGCTCGAGCTTCAGCTGCTCAATTATGAGAGGGTCGCCCTCAATAACCTTGCTCGCTGAGAAGCGAACCGGAAGCGACGCCCTTTTTGCATGATCCTCTATAAGATGGCTTATTGCGTGAAGCGCCCTGTGAACCGCGCCGCCGCCCTCGCTCTCATCGCAAAAATCCTGCCTTAAGGGCTTTTCCCTGTAATACGCTATGTGCATAGCGTGGTCAATAAGCTCTCCCACGCCCTCGTTCTTCGCTGCTGATATGGGAATAACGGGAACTCCGAGCATAGCTTCCATTTCGTTTACGTCAACGCTGCCGCCGTTGTTTGCAACCTCGTCCATCATATTGAGCGCAACAACCATAGGAGTTCCCATTTCAAGAAGCTGCATAGTTAGGTATAAATTTCTCTCGATATTCGTTGCGTCAACAATATTTATTATGGCCTTCGGCTTCTCGTTTACAACAAAATTTCTTGAAACTATCTCCTCGCTGCTGTAGGGCGACATGGAATATATCCCCGGAAGATCGGTAACGAGAGTGTTTATGTGTCCTCTTATCGGACCGTCCTTTCTGTCAACGGTAACTCCCGGAAAATTGCCTACGTGCTGATTTGCTCCGGTAAGCTGATTAAAAAGGGTGGTTTTTCCGCAGTTCTGATTCCCAACCAGAGCGAAGGTGAGCCTTTCGTTATCCGGCAGGGGATCTCCGCTGCCCTTGGGATGGAATCTTCCTCCTTCGCCCAGTCCGGGGTGCTCAGCGATGCGCTTTTCGCTGAAAAAGCCGCCGGAGGTCTCTTTTTTATTATTTACAGGCTCAATTTTTATTTTTGCCGCGTCGTCAAGCCGAAGAGTAAGCTCGTAGCCGTGCAGCATAAGCTCCATGGGGTCTCCCATGGGAGCGTATTTAACAAGAGTTACCTCGGTTCCGGGTATAACTCCCATATCGAGAAAATGCTGCCTTAATGCCCCCGCGCCGCCAACCTCGGTTATAAGAGCGCTCTTTCCTATTTCAAGTTCCTTTAACGTCATATTGTCACCCCTGAAATTTCCTGCTCAATATTATACTCATTTTTTTTCAATTCGTCAATTTGTCTTTTTCATTAATAAAATATTGCTTTTAGCTGTAAAATATGATAGAATTATCAAGTAAAAAACGCAATGTCGGAGTGATATATATGAAAGAGTTAATGCTCGGCAATAAGGCCGTTGCAAGAGGGCTTTATGAGGCGGGCTGCTGCTTTATTTCGAGCTACCCCGGAACTCCCAGCACCGAAATAACCGAAGAGGCGGCCAAATTTGCCGAAATTTACTGCGAATGGGCTCCAAACGAAAAGGTCGCTTTGGAAGCGGCGTTCGGAGCGTGCCTCGCGGGGAAGAGAGCCTTTTGCGCCATGAAGCACGTTGGTCTCAACGTTGCCGCCGACCCGCTTTACACTATGTCCTACACAGGCGTAAACGCCGGTATGGTTATAGCCGTTGCCGACGACGCGGGTATGCATTCCTCTCAAAATGAGCAGGATTCCCGCCATCACGCTATAGCTTCAAAGGTGCCTATGCTTGAGCCTGCCGATTCCGCCGAGGCTTTGGAATTCACAAAGCTCGCTTTTGAAATAAGCGAAGAATTTGATACCCCCGTTATTATAAAAATGTGTACAAGGGTATCGCATTCCCAGTCGGTCGTAAGCCCGGGGGAGAGAAGCGTTCCCGTTAAAAAATATGAAAAGAACATAGCAAAATATGTTATGATGCCCGGCAACGCAAAACGCCGCCATCCGTTTGTTGAAGAGCGAACCGAAAAGCTTACGGAGCTTGCCGAAAGATCGCCTCTGAACCGCGTTGAAAAGGGCTCGGGAAAGCTCGGCATCATCACCTCGTCAACCTCTTATCAGTATGCAAAAGAGGTGTTCGGCGATAACGCGAGCGTTCTTAAGCTCGGTATTATAAATCCTCTGCCGAAAAAGCTTATTCTCGATTTTGCCCGGAGCGTTGAAAAAATAATCGTTATTGAGGAGCTTGACCCTATAATTGAAAACCACTGCAAGGCTTTAGGCCTCAGCGTTCACGGCAAGGATATGCTTCCCATCACCGATGAATTTTCTCAGGGGCTTATAGCAAAGGCAGTTAATAATGAGGAAAAAGAATTTGTTTCCCTCGGGGAAAATATCCCCGTCCGCCCGCCGGTTATGTGCGCCGGCTGCCCCCACAGAGGCCTTTTCTATACTCTTAATAAAAATAAATGCACGGTTCTCGGAGATATCGGCTGCTATACCTTAGGCGCGGTTGCCCCGCTTTCGGCAATTGAATTAACGCTCTGTATGGGAGCGTCCGTAAGCTCCGTTCATGGCTTTAATCTTGCAAGCGATTCAAACAGCGAACACAGCACCGTTGCTGTTATCGGAGATTCAACCTTTATGCACTCCGGTATGACAGGGCTTGCCAATATCGCCTATAATCAGAGCAATTCAACCGTTATCATCCTCGATAACTCCATAACCGGCATGACCGGTCATCAGCAAAATCCCACAACCGGCTTTAACCTTCGCGGCGACCCCGCCGGAAAAATAGACCTTGAGGCGCTTTGCAATGCCATGGGATTTAAAAGGGTCAGGGTTGTTGATCCGTATGATCTCAAGCAGTGCGATGAGGCGCTTAAAGAGGAGCTTGCCGCAAACGAGCCGTCCGTTATTATTTCCCGCCGCCCCTGCGCTCTGCTGAAGTATGTTAAGCATAATCCGCCCCTTAAGGTGAACTCGGATAAGTGCCGCGGATGCAAGTCCTGTATGAAAATAGGCTGTCCCGCAATTTCGATCAAGAATAAAAAGGCGGTCGTGGACAACACTCTATGCGTGGGCTGCGGCGTGTGTTCGCAGATGTGCGCTTTTGAAGCGTTCCAAAACTGAGGAGGATTTAGCGTGGAAACAAAAAATATTATGATAGTGGGTGTTGGCGGACAGGGAAGCCTCCTCGCCAGCAAG